>JAEUMX010000010.1 GCA_016791285.1 Burkholderiales bacterium | reverse complement strand
GTCTCGAAGTCGCGCCCAGGCAGTGACAGCTCGACCCACCCGGACTGCGTGTAGTGGGGATCCAGGTTGGCGACGACCACCAGCGTATTGGAGCGGTCCTCGGTCGACTTGCTATAGCAGATGAGCGAATCGTTATCCACGCGGTGGAACTGCAGGCTCCAGTCCGACTGCAGCGACACGTTCTCGCGGCGGATGCGGTTCAACCGCGCGATGAAGTGGCGCAGGCTGTCCGGCCGGTCGAGGTCCCAGCTGCGAATCTCGTACTTCTCCGAGTCGAGATACTCCTCGCTGCCGGGATCGCGCGCGACATGTTCCAGCAGCTCGAACGCCGGTCCGTAGATGCCGTAGCTCGCCCCGAGCGTGGCCGCCAATGCCACTCGCAACATGAACCCCGGACGGCCGCCGTATTGCAGGAACTCCGTCAGGATGTCCGGCGTGTTCGGCCACAGATTCGGCCGGAAGTACTCGCGCGATTCGGACGTAGTGAGCTCCGTCAGGTACTCGGTCAATTCGTGCTTGGTGTTGCGCCACGCGAAGTAGGTGTAGGACTGCGTGTACCCGAGCTTCGCCAGCCTGTGCATGATCTTCGGTCGCGTGAAGGCTTCGGCGAGAAAGATCACCTCGGGGTGGTCGCGCTTCACCTCGCCGATCAGCCATTCCCACATCGGGAAGGGTTTCGTGTGCGGGTTGTCGACCCGAAAAATGGTCACGCCCTGCCCGATCCAGAACGTGAAGATGCTCTTGAGCTCCTCCCAGAGCGGCTGCCAGTCGTCCGTCTCGAAATCGAAGGGATAGATGTCCTGATACTTCTTGGGCGGATTCTCCGCGTATTGCACGGTGCCGTCGGGACGCCAGCGAAACCACGTCGGGTGTTCCTTGACGTAAGGGTGATCGGGCGCACACTGGAAGGCGATGTCGAGTGCGATGTCGATGCCGTGTTCCTTGGCCCGCTTGAGCAGACGCCGGAAATCCTCGAGCGTGCCGAGCTCCGTGTGCACCGACTTGTGGCCGCCTTCCGGCGCGCCGATCGCCCAGGGGCTGCCCGGCTCCCCCGCCTTCACCACCAGCGCGTTGTTGCGACCCTTGCGGAACGCGGCGCCGATGGGATGGATCGGCGGCAGGTAGAGCACGTCGAAACCCATCTCCGCGATGTACGGCAGCCGCTTCTCGCACTCGGCGAAGGTGCCGTGCGTACTGCCGGCGGGTACGCAGGAGCGCGGAAACATCTCGTACCAGGTGCTGAAGCGCGCCCGCACCGGCTCGACGACGACGGTCAGGACGCGCTCGTACACGATTGCGAAGCGACGCTCCTCGTGGCGCGACATGAGCTCGGTGAGCTCGCGGTCGGCGCCGAGCTGTTTCCCCGCGTCGGGTGATGTCGTCTTGGCGAGTGTGGCGGCGATCTCCTTCAAGCGCGCACCGGCCGCCCCGGGCGCGCGCGCGGCCGCCTCCAGCACCAGCTGCTCGCCCACCCGCATGGCCACCGCGATGTCCTTCGGGTCGTTGCGCCGCGCAAGATCGTGCTGCCAGGTGAAGAAGCGATCGACCCAGGCAACGACCGTGTAGAGGTGGCGCCCCAGCGTGCTCGCCTTGAAGCTCGCCTGCCACAGATCGTTGTAGGAAGCTTCCATCGGCACTTCGGTCCAGGCGTCCACCCCTTCCGGGCGATGGCGCAACAGACAGCGGATCACGTCGTGCCCGTCGGCGAAGATGTCGGCCGTGACGAGGACCTGCTCGCCGACCGTACGCTTGATGGGAAACCGTCCACCGTCGACCTCGGGCCGGACCCGGTCGATGACGACGCGGCTGCGTCCGTCCTGGCTCTTGTTCGTATTTTCTGCAGTGGACATTCTCTAGTCTCCCGTGGCACTGCTCTTGAGGAACACGACGCCCAGCGGCGGCAGATCGAGCGCGAGCGACTGGAACTGCCCGTGAGCGCCGACCGGGGCCGCATGCTTGCCGCCGAAGTTGCCGACACCGCTGCCCCCGTACAAGGTCGCGTCGCTGTTGAGAATTTCCTGCCAGTGGCCGGCCCGCGGCACGCCGACGCGATAGCTCAGGCGCGGCATCGGTGTAAAGTTGCACACGACGAGAATGATGTCCTCCGTGGTGCGCCCGCGGCGCACGAAGCTGATGACGCTGTTTTCCGCGTCGTGGCAGTCCATCCACTCGAAGCCTTCGCTCTGGAAGTCGATCTCGTACAGGGCCGGTTCGCGGCGGTAGCATTGATTCAGGTCGCGCACCCACCCGAGCACGCCGCCGTGCTCCGGGTACTGCAGGACGTCCCATTCCAGGCCTGCGTCGTGCGACCAGCCGCGGCGCTGGCCGAACTCGCCGCCCATGAAGAGCAGCTTCTTGCCGGGGTGGCCCCACATGTAGCCGTAGAGCAGCCGCAGGTTGGCGAACTGACGCCACGGATCGCCCGGCATCCGGCCCAGTAGCGACCCCTTGTCGCCGCTCACCTCGTCGTGCGAAAGCGGCAGCATGAAGTTCTCGGAGAACGCGTACCAGATGCTGAACGTGAGCTTGTCGTGGTGGTTCTTGCGCTGCATTGGCTCCTGCTGGAAGTACTCGAGCGTATCGTGCATCCAGCCCATGTTCCACTTCATGCCGAAGCCGAGCCCACCGAGATAGATCGGCCGCGACACCATCGGCCAGTCGGTCGACTCCTCGGCGATCGACTGCACGTCCTGATACTCGCGATAAATCGTCTCGTTGAACTGGCGCAGGAATGCGACGGCGGCCAGATCCTCCCGTCCGCCGTGGACATTGGGGGTCCAGTCGCCCGGCTGGCGTGCGTAGTCGAGATAGAGCATCGATGCCACCCCGTCCACGCGCAGCGCGTCGACGTGATACTTGTCGAGCCAGAACATCGCGCTGCTCAGCAGAAAGGCGCGCACCTCGTTGCGGCCGTAATCGAAGATGTGGCTGTTCCACTCCGGGTTGAAGCCGCGCTTCGGGTCCGCGTATTCGAAGAGAGGCGCGCCGTCGAATCGCGCGAGACCGTGCGCGTCCGTGGGAAAGTGCGAGGGCACCCAGTCGAGGATCACGCCGATGCCGCGCTGGTGGAGATAGTCGACCAGGTACATGAGATCCTGCGGCTCGCCGTAGCGTGCGGTCGGTGCGAAGTAGCCCGTCGTTTGATAACCCCACGAGCCGTAGAACGGATGCTCTGTCACCGGTGTCAGCTCGACATGGGTAAAGCCCGAATCGAGCACGTGATCGGCCAGATGATGAGCAAGCTCCCGGTAGCCGAGAAACCGATCGCCTTCGCCGCGCCGCCACGAGCCCGGGTGCACTTCGTAGACCGATATCGGCGCATCGAGCGCATTGGCGCGATGCCGCCGCGCCATCCATTCGGCATCGCCCCATGCGTATTCCAGGTGCGACACGCGCGAGGCCGTGCCGGGCGATGCTTCCGTGGCAAAGCCGAAAGGATCGCATTTCAGAAACGCGTGGCCGTCCTGACGCGAGACGATGCGGTAGCGATAGCGCGCCCTATGTCCCACCCCGGCCACGAAGCCTTCCCAGATCCCGGATTCGTCCTGCCGCGCTCGCAGGCGATTGGCATCGATATCCCAGCCGTTGAAGTCCCCGATCACGGACACCGCGGCCGCGTTCGGCGCCCAGACCGCGAAGTGCGTGCCGTCGACACCGTCCACCGTCCCCGGGTGCGCGCCGAGCTTCTCGTACAGCCGGATGTGGCTGCCCTCCCGGAACAGGTACACGTCGTGGTCGGTCAGCAAGTCAAGGTCTTGCCGGGTAGTATCGTCTTCGCGCTTCTTCCTGATGGTCCTGGTCACGTTTGACTCCCTGTCGACAGCGTGCATGTGTGTGACTAATCGTGGCTCGTCAGTCCCAGGCACGCGCGAGGATGTCGAGCGTGGAAAGCGACACGGCGACGAGATCACAGCCGACGATGCTGCGGATGGCCGAAACGAACTGCCGCGGCGCCTCCCGCGCCACCGGTCAGTCCTCCACGGGCCCCTCTTCCCGCGACTCCGCGATGAAGACCTTCTCCCAGCGGGTCTCCAAGACGACACCGCCGAACTTCTCTTCGCGGAACTTGACGTACCGGGCGAGCTTCATGGAGGGACGAAACGGCGGGCTCGAAACGAGCGCGGATTATAGCCCGAACGGTGTTTGCGCGTGTTTCCCCGGCGAAGCCCTTATAATCGCGATTTCGCATTCCATCGGAATCCGGATCATGGCCAACAGACTGTCGAAGATCGTCACCCGCACCGGCGACCAGGGCACCACAGGCCTCGGCGACGGCTCGCGCCTGCCCAAGAATGCCCCGCGCGTGGAAGCGCTCGGGGACGTCGACGAACTGAACAGCACCCTCGGGGTGCTGCTCACCGAAGTGCTGCCGGCGGAGGTGCGTGCGTGCCTCGTCGAAGTGCAGCACGATCTGTTCGACCTCGGCGGAGAAATCGCCACCCCCGGCTACACGCTCATCACGGACGCCCATCTGATCCGGCTCGAGGACGCCCTCGAAGCCTTCAACCGCGATCTGTCGCCCTTGAAGGAGTTCGTGCTGCCGGGCGGGAGCCGCGCGGCGAGTCTCGCCCACGTCGCACGCTCGGTGTGCCGGCGGGCCGAGCGACGCGTGGTGGCCATCGCCGCACAGGAACAGCTGTCGAGCTTGAACCAGCGCTACCTGAATCGCCTCTCCGATCTCTTGTTCGTCCTCGCGCGCGTCATCAACCGCGGACTCGGCGTGCCGGACGTACTCTGGCAACGCACCAACCAGCGCGGCGGCGGCGACGCCTGAATCCGACGTGGAGGGGTCGCTCGCTCCCGACGCGCTCTCGGCGCTGCTCGCCCGCAGCGCCGGCCGGGACCAGGCGGCCTTCGCCGAGTTGTACGGACGCACGAGCGCGAAACTATTTGCCGTCGCGCTACGTATAGTCCGTAGGAAGGATTGGGCCGAGGACGTGCTGCAGGAGAGTTTCGTCAACATCTGGCACCACGCCGGGGACTACACGGCGTCCCGCAGCGCGCCGATGACGTGGATGACGAGCATCGTCCGCAACCGCTGCCTGGACTGGATCCGGCGCCCGCGCGAGGAGACACCGGAAGCGTTCGAGGGAATGCTCGAAGGCACGGCGGACGAGGAGCCAGGCCCGCTGGCGCGGCTCGCCGAGCGCGGCGATGCGAGCCGCCTCGCGCGCTGTCTCGAAACGCTGGATCCCAGCCAGCGCCAGAGCATCGCGCTGACTTTCTTCCACGGGCTGTCGCATAGCGAACTGGCGGAGCACCTGAAGGCGCCGCTCGGCACGGTGAAGACCTGGGTGCGGCGCGGGCTGGAACGGCTGAAGACGTGCTTGGGCACGAACGGGACATAGCAGGAAGATGAAGTACCGGGACCCCGCATTGCGCGACAAGCTCGCCGCCGAGTACGTGCTCGGCACGCTGCGGGGGCGCGCGCGGGCGCGCTTCCGGCGGCTGCTGCGCTACGACCCGGCGCTGCGCCGCGCGGTGGATGCCTGGGAAGAACGGCTGCTGCCGATGGCGCTCGCTGTTCCCGACGTCGCACCGCCGCCCGCGGTCTGGAACAGGATCCAGAACCGGATCGCAGGACCGACGCCAGCGCCCACGACCGTTACGCGTCCGGCGCGTCGCGGGTTCTGGGAGAGCCTCACGCTGTGGCGCGGGGCGGCCGCGCTTGCGTCGATCGCGGCCCTCTTCCTCGCGGTGCTCCTGGCGCAGGCGCCCGCGCCCGAGGTGCCGGTTCGGATGATGGTAGTTCTCACGGACAAGGAGGCGAATCCGCGTCTCACGGTCTCGTGGCCGGCTGCGGGCATACGCCAGCCGCGCGAGCTGAGCATTCGCGTCATCGGTCACGCTGAAATGGCGCCCGACACCGCGTGGGAGCTGTGGTGCCTGCCGGGCGGGGGGAAGGTTCCGCTGTCCGTCGGGCTCGTCACCACCGACGCCGATCAGACCCTGCGGCTGCCGCAGGACAAGTGGCCCGAACTCGACCAGGCCGCCGGCATGGCGATGAGCGTCGAACCGAAGGGTGGGTCGCCGACCGGGCTGCCGACCGGACCGGTGCTCTACTCCGGGCCGCGGGTGGAAATCTAGGGCGCGGACCTGGAGCGCGCCCGACCGAGCCGCTCGCAGATCTGTGCCACGCCCCGCGCGAGCCGGGGCGTCGCGCGCTCCACCAGGTCGGCGTCGATGCCGTACACGCGGCCCTCCTCGACGGCACGAAGGTTGGCCTGCCGCGCCCAGGACGGCACCCCGGCCCCTTCCCCGCCCCCGGTCAGGACGACGTCGGGGTCGGCCGCGATCACGCTCTCCAGCGTGACTTCCGGCGCGAGCGGCTTCAAATCGGCGAACACGTTGCGCCCGCCGCACACGCGTATCGCTTCGTCGATGATGTGCGCCCCGCCGATCGTGTGCAGCGGCCGCTCCCACACCTGGTAGAACACGGTCACCTCGCGGGCCGCGCCGTAACGAGCGCGCAGGCCTGCGATCTCGGTCTGGAAGGTTTGCGCCGCGGCTTCGGCGGACGCCTCGGTCCCGGCCGCCCGCCCGATCAGGCGCAGGATGCGCGGCACGTCGTCGAGCCGGCGCGGCTCTGTCACCAGTACCGGAACACCGAGACTTTCGAGCCGCGCGACGTCGGCTGGCCGATTGCCGCTGCCCCAGGCGAGCACCAGATCGGGCTTCACCGCCAGCACGCCTTCGACATCGATGCCGCCGGATGACGCCACGA
>JAEUMX010000376.1 GCA_016791285.1 Burkholderiales bacterium | reverse complement strand
TATCTCGAAGGCTCGGACCAGCACCGCGGCTGGTTTCAGTCGTCGCTCCTGACTGCGGCAGCGATCGAAGGCCGGGCGCCGTACGATGCGCTGCTCACTCATGGGTTCGTGGTGGACGGTCACGGACACAAGATGAGCAAGTCCAGGGGCAACGTCGTCGCACCGCAGAAAGTCGTGAACACGCTCGGCGCCGATATCCTGCGTCTGTGGGTGGCGGCGACCGACTATTCGGGCGAGCTCTCCATCTCGGATGAGATCCTCAAGCGCGTCGTGGAATCCTATCGGCGCATTCGGAACACGATCCGATTTCTCCTTGCGAACCTGACGGACTTCGCACCTGCGAAGCACGGTGTGCCCGTCGGCGAATGGCTCGAGATCGACCGCTACGCGCTCGTGCTCGCGCAAGATGCGCAAGCCGCCATCGTGGGAACCCGAGGCGCCGATGGGACGTGGGCCGGTGGTTATTTCGGCGGGTTCGAATTCCACCTCGCGGTGCAGCGGTTGCATCATTTCTGCTCGGAAGAGCTGGGAGCATTCTACCTCGACATTCTCAAGGACCGGCTCTACACTGCCGCCACCGATTCGCGCGCGCGGCGCTCGGCCCAGACTGCTCTGTATCACATCTCGCACAGCCTGCTGCGCCTGATCGCGCCGATCCTGAGCTTCACCGCAGAGGAAGCCTGGGCAGTGCTTGCGCGCGACGAAGACGACAGCATCTTCCTGCACACGTGGCACGAGTTGCCGTCTCTCGATGAAGCCGAATGCCGCGACCTGAGATCGACGTGGGGGCGACTTCGCGAGTTGCGCACGGGTGTCCAGAAGCGTCTGGAGGATCTGCGCGCGGAGGGAAAGATCGGATCATCGCTCGCAGCAGAAGTGGATTTGTACGCGAGATCCCACAGCGACCTCGGGTCGTTGGCGGACTTCGGCGACGAGCTGCGTTTCGTTTTTCTCACCAGCCAGGCGCGGCTGCACGCAGGAACCCATCCCGATGCGCAGCCGCTTCTGGATGGAGTCTCGTTGCGGGTCTCTCCGAGCCCTCACAAGAAGTGCGGGCGCTGCTGGCATTATCGGTCCGACGTGGGCCTGGATCCCGAGCATCCGGAGATCTGTGGTCGCTGTGCTGCCAACCTCTTCGGGACAGGGGAGCAGCGTGCCCTGGCGTAGCATGCTGCCTTGGCTGGGCGTCGCTCTGGTCGTGATCGTTCTCGACCAGCTGACGAAGTACTGGATTCACCAGAGACTGACGCACGGCCAGGTGATCGAGGTGTTGCCGTTTTTCAACCTGGTGCTCGTCTACAACCCCGGCGCGGCGTTCAGCTTCCTGAGCGATCAAGCAGGCTGGCAGAAGAACTTCTTCATTGCCATCGCGACGCTGGCTAGCGGTTGGGTCGTTTACCTGCTCGCGCGCCATCCCCATAAGCGGCTATTCTGTCTTGCCTTGGCATTGATTCTGGGCGGGGCGATCGGCAATTTGATCGATCGTGTCGTATTGGGCGCTGTCGTCGACTTTATCGATATTCATGCGGTGGGCTATCACTGGCCGGCTTTCAACGTTGCCGATTCCGCCATTTCCTGCGGGGCGCTGCTGCTCATCCTCGCGAGTTTCGGCAAGCATGAGGAAAGGGTGCTTCCGGAAACGGCAGTCAAGTAAGGGGTTCTCATGGAAGTGTTGCTCGCCAATCCACGTGGCTTCTGCGCCGGTGTCCACCGCGCGATCGAAATCGTGGAACGCGCCCTGGCGATTCACGGGGCGCCGATCTACGTGCGCCACGAGGTCGTGCACAACAAGTTCGTCGTGGACGGCCTGCGGGCGAAAGGCGCAGTGTTCGTGGAAGGGATCGCCGAAGTACCCCGAGGGGCAACGGTCGTGTTTAGTGCGCACGGCGTGTCGCAGCAAGTACGGGACGAGGCCAGCGCGCGCGGCTTGCGGGTGTTCGACGCGACGTGTCCGCTCGTGACCAAGGTGCACATCGAGGTCGCGAAGATGCGGCAGCAGGGCCGGGAGATCGTCATGATCGGCCACCGCGGGCACCCCGAGGTGGAAGGGACGATGGGACAATCGGCGAATGGCATGCATCTCGTCGAAACCGCCGTGGACGTCGAAGGACTGCAGGTGCGCGATCCCGGGAATCTCGCTTTCGTCACTCAGACGACCTTGTCGGTCGACGACGCAGCCGGAATCGTGGATGCGCTCAAGTCGCGCTTCCCGGGCATCATCGGGCCGAAGAAGGACGACATCTGCTACGCGACGCAGAATCGTCAAGACGCGGTGAAGTTCATGGCTCAGCAGTGCGATCTGGTGATCGTGGTGGGCTCTCCGAACAGCTCCAATTCGAATCGCCTGCGCGAGGTCGCCTTGAATCTCGGCATCGCTGCCTATATGGTCGACAGCGCATCGGAGCTCGAGGCAGACTGGCTGAACGGGAAGCGTCGGGTGGGTGTGACCGCCGGCGCTTCGGCGCCAGGGGTCTTGGTCGCTGAGGTTGTCGCGCGCCTGCGTGCCCTTGGGGCAGGGCAGGTGAGAGAGCTGCAAGGGATCACGGAGAGCGTCGTCTTCCCCATGCCCAAGGGACTCGGGGCATAGCGGGCGCTACCGCGCAATCATTCCTCGTTTCGATCTGTAAACGAAACCGGGCGTGCAACCGCCACGCCCGGCTCGTGATCCGTGATCCGAGACTTTCTACCGCATTAGTTCGCGCCAGCTTGTCCGGCGGCCGCCCACCGCTGGCGATGCGATCGGATCTTCCATCGTCCGCTGCTTTGCGTCACCGGTTTGCGTGATGACGACGGATTTACCATCGGGCAGGCGAACGATGTTGAAGCCGACGGCCAGCGCATCGGCGATCTTGTAACCGATGCTCGAGTTGGCAGACGTGGAGACGGCGAGACCGGTCTTGAAATCGAAGAAGTTGATGTAGCTGTAACCACCGATCGTGCACTCGCTGTTCTGCGGAACGTTGCTCGCGACGACAAGGGTGCCGAGTTGTAGTCTCGGGTCGATGTTGACGCGCTCGCCACTGTCGGGAAGATCCACGAACCAGCCGTTGTCGGTGGTGTTCGAGCAGTTTGACGCACACTGCAGTGTGCGATAGCTCGAACCGCCGCCAGACGGTGTGGTGGTGCTGATCGTGCGGCCAACCAGAGTGTCGCGCAAGTCCGGGAGAGTGGTCGAAGTAAGTGGGTCCTTGATCGCGTAGACGGTCTGCTTCTGAGTGCTGCCGATGTCGGTCCCGCCCAGGTAGCGGCCGGTCGCCACGTAGATGAAAGGGGCCGGCGGGCTGCCGAGCTCTGCAATCTCGGGCTTGGTCGTAATCGGCTGCGGGGTGCCGTTGGAGGCATCCTTGACAGTAACGAGAAGCTGCGCCTCGCGACCAGCCGCGCCGTAAGTCCCGTTCACGTCGAAACGCCATACGTTGCCGTGCAGGTCCACTGCGTAGACCCGGTCAGTGTAGTTGTTGGTAAGCGTGTCGTTTACCCAAACGCTGATCTTGCCGAGACCACTTGGGTGGGTCGCGGAACCCTGTCCGGTCCCGATCTTGAACAGAACCTGACCGGTAAGAGCGTCCAGTCCGTACAGAAAACCCTTGCCATCGTCCGCGTTACCGTTGACATTGTTGTAGCCGGAGGTCAAGAACACAACCCAGCGCCCTTCGGCGTAACCGCTCCAGGCAACCTTGCTGATGATGGGATTGCCGAAGGACAAGCCGAGGTTGCAGTCGGTGTATTGCGCGGCGCCGGAGCCGGCGTTGAAGCAGGCCCCCTGCTTGAACTCCCACAATCCCTTCGGGTTCGCGGGGTCGGTCACGTCGAGCGCGTAGTAGCCGCG
>JAEUMX010000298.1 GCA_016791285.1 Burkholderiales bacterium | reverse complement strand
GGACCTCGATCCGGCGCGTGCGCAGGCGGCGTCATCGGCTGGGCGAGCGAGGTGTCGGCGGCGAGATCGATCGACGAGGTTATGTGGCACCGAACGACCATCGTCACCGACGATGCGACGGCGCTGATCACCGCGGACCGCGTCAAGGTCGTGATCGACGCGACCGGCTCGCCGGTGTGTTGGAGCGACGTCGAGGTTGTCGACAACGACACCGTCGGCTTCCGCCGCGAGATGGACGCCGCATTCGGCTGAACGCCTTTCTTGCAACGCGAACCAGGGGGACACCATGGCAGCACAGATCCTGTTCAAGGCCGGCGAGGCCACCGTTTTCGCCAAGGAGGGGCAGTACACCGATGCGATGCCGGAGATCCTGATCGGGGATGTCGCCGGTCCCGTCGGCCAGGCGTTCGCCAACATGATGGCGCAAAGCGCAGGGCACACCTGCATGTTCGCCGTGCGCGCGTGCAACTACATGGTGCGGCCGCCGACGATGCTGGCGACCAAGGTCACCATCAAGGACTCGGCTTACGTCAACCTGATGGGCAGCGTGGTCCAGGCAGCCACCGCGGACGCGATCGTGGACTGCGTATCCGAGGGCATCATCCCGAAGGAGCAGGTCAACAACCTCTGCATCATCTCGCTGGTATGGATCGACCCGCGCGCACCCAAGGATCCCAACCTCGACACCGACGACATGTACCGGACGAATTACGAGGCCACCAAGCTCGCCGTGCAGCGCGCGTTGAACGACGAACCGGGCATCGACGAGCTGATCCGGACACGCGAGAGCGTCAAGCACGACATGTTCGACGCGGCTACCGGCAAGTGGATGCTGTAGCACTCCACAGCTCGAAGCAGGAGGCCGCGGATGGCGCTCAACGCATATCTCAAAGTGCAAGGCGAAATGCAGGGCGACATCAAGGGTTCGGCGACCGTCAAGGGTCGCGAGGGGCGCATCGTGGTGATCGCGTGCAGCCACGACATCGACAGCGCGCGAGATCCGGCGAGCGGCCTCAAGACCGGGAAACGGAAGCACAGCCCGCTCGTCATCATGAAGGAGCTCGACCGCAGCTCGGTGCCGCTGCGCCAGGCGCTCGTCATCAACGAGACCTTCACGCTGTGGGAGCTGCAATTCTGGCGCGCCATGACGCGCGGCACCGAAAAGCAGCACTTCACGATCCGGCTCCTGAACGCCCAGGTGGAGAGCGTGCACCTCGAGCTCGCGAATACGCGCAGCCCCGAGACGTCCAAGCTGCCGGAGATGGAACGTATCGCCTTCAGCTACGAAAGGATCGAGTGGATCTGGACCGACGGGCTGGTGGCGGAGGATGAGTGGGGGGCCGGGGCTCCCTAGGTTCGTGCTCGCTTCGGCGCAGAGTTTCGGATGGATTTCCTGCCCTCGATCCACTATGCTTCACGACCTGCGACAAGCGCGGCGCACGGGCTTGCATTCCGGGGCGCGGCGCGGCTTGCCGCGCAGAAGAATACGGGGAGGATCGAATCCGCGCACTGCACCTATCGACGCGGCCGTTGCCGGGACATCCGCGGTTGCGCGCCTTCGCGTCGACAGGTACTGGCGTGGACAATTCGGCTTGCTCCTCCCTGATGGCTCGGTCGGCGAGTTCCAGCGGTGCTCCAAGGCCACCGTTGAGATTCGGCACCAACGCCTGAGCATCACGAGACCGCCGGCGGGCACTCGGCCGGTATGAAACAAACCATCAGAGAGGAAAGAAATGGACGCTACCGAACAGATCGGCACGGCCGTCAACACCTGGACCGAAGCGCAGAAACGCCTGGTGGACGGGTGGATGGGGCTGCTCAACAGCGCCGCGGCGGTGAACACCGGCTCGCCGGATCCGGCCGAGTGGCTCAAGAACAGCGCGGATGCCTTCGGCAAGGGTACGAGCGAAGCCGGGCGCGAGCTGCTGGACAAGCTGTTGAGCGGCCAGAATGCCGCCAAGCAGGCGACGGATTTTTTCCTCAAGGCATGGAAGGTCGTCGCGCCGAGCGTCGACGCCGGCAAGGACTGGCGGGTCGACTTCGAGAACTTCTCCAAGCAGTGGAGCGAGCAGATGGCGTCCTCGCTCGACCGCAGTACCGGGATGATGAAGGATCTGACCGACCTCACCAAGTCCATGGGGAAGGACTGGCCACCGGTGCTCCTGCCGTGGCTCGCCTTCATGGGCCAGTCGAGCACGGCGGGTCACCTGGGCGAGGCAACCCTCGGCGGAGCGGCCAACCTCACGCGGCTGCTGGCGATGGAATCCGAGCTCTTCCCGTTTCTTTCGGGCCTTGCCGAGATGCCCCGCGCGGGCCTCACGCGTGAGAAGAACGCGAAGCTGCTGCGGTATCTGGACGCGGTGGTCGACGCGCGCCGCACCAACCTGAAGTTCCAGACCATGATGGCCCAGGGCATGGGCAAGGCGGTCGAGGCGACCATCGATCGCCTGGCGCAGCTCAAGGCCAAGGGCGAGAAGATCAGCTCCGTGCGGGATCTGATGAAGCTCTGGTTCACGTCGGCGGACGGCACCCTGATGCACGTCTTCAATTCACCCGAGTTCCTCGCCATCCAGGACGAGATGACGACGGCGAACAACGAGCTGCGGATCCGTCAGCGCGCGATGCTCGAGGACGTCTACCTGCAGCTCGACATTCCTACCCGGTCGGAGATCGACGACGCGTACAAGATCATCCACGACCTCAAGGTCGAGGTGCGCGCGCTGAAGAAGGCACTTGCCGCGGCCACCGGCACCAAGGTCGTCGCGAAAACATCCGGTGCGCGCAGCGCGAGCCGCAGCAAGGCGAAGGGAGGGTGACGGCTTCACCCGTGCGGTGACCCCGTCGCCATTGCAGAACCGAGACAACGAGAATAGGAGATCTTCGATATGGTGTTCCCGATTCAGATCCAGGCGAGCGACATCGCGCGCGAAATCAGCGAGATCAACCGCAAGCTCACGAAGGGGATCGAGAATCTCAATCACCTGAAGGACGCGGACGTCGACATCGGCAGCACGCCGAAGGACACGGTCTTCGAGCTGGACCGCCTCAAGGTGTACCACTACAAGCCCACGGTCGAGGCGAGCAAGATCATGAAGACGCCGTTCGTGATCACGCCGCCGCTCATCAACGGCTACGAGGTCGCCGATCTGCAGCCGGACCGCTCGCTCGTGCGCAATCTTCTCAATGAAGGCATCGACGTCTACCTCATCAACTGGGGCTATCCGAAGCCGGCCGACAAGTGGCTGACGGTCGACGATTACGTGGAGGGATACCTCGACGAGTGCGTCGATGTCATCCTCGATCTGCACGGGGCCGAGAAGCTCACGATGTTCGGCATCTGCCAGGGCGGCACGCTCAGCACCTGCTATTCGTGCCTGCACCCGGACAAGATCGCGCATCTCGTGCTGACCGTCTCTCCGATCGACTTTCACGCCTATCAGTGGACCAAGGAGCAGCCGCATATCGGCCTCATGTTCAACATGGCCTCAGGTGCGGATGTCGACACGATGGTCGCGGCCGCGGGCAATGTTCCGGCCGACCAGCTGAACGTCTCGTTCCTGATGGCCTCGCCGTTCAACCTTGCGGTCGGCAAGTACACCGACCTCATCGATTCGCTCGATGACAAGAATGCGCTGCTCAACTTCCTGCGCATGGAGAAGTGGCTCTTCGGCGGTCCCGCCGCGGCCGGCGAGGCGTACCGTCAGTTCGTGAAGGAGTTCCTTCACAACAACAAGCTGGTGAAGGGCGAGCTCGAGCTGGGCGGGCGCAAGGTCGACATGAAGAACCTCACCATGCCGATCCTCAGCATCTACGCGGAGCGCGACCACCTCGTGCCGCCCGCGTGCACGGTCGGGATGAAGAAGTACATCGACAACAAGGACTACACCGAGCTCGCCATCAAGACCGGGCACATCGGCATCTACACCGGCGGTGCGTCGCAGAAGATCCTGGCGCCGGCCGTAGGGAACTGGTTGCGGGAGCGGGGTGCCTGAGGCGGCTTGGCCGAGCAAAGAGAACCGGCGCTGGGCAAATCCCCCAGCGCCTTCTTGTTCGAAGACGCACGGGAACTTGCGTGCGTTGGGCTATCGGCGACCGGCTCTGGTAATCGAGAAGTAGCGGAGGCTGTGCTTGACGTTCGCCAGCCAACCGAACCGATCGCGCTTGCTCTGGAGGAGGTTCCACCCATCCCTGAGCTGGGCCGCCCGCATTCTCCACTCAGGCATGCGCCGGCGCGGTTGAACCGGGGCCGCGAGCTCGTACCCGCATGCCAGCAGCGTCTCACCGGCAATCGCCTCAATTTCGATCAGGACGCCGCGAGGCATGCGCTTACGGTACTCGCCGAAGTTGTCCGCAACGATTCGCGCCTCTCCCTTTGCGTTGCCCAGATTCTCAGTCGGCCTTTCCAGGAGTGTCATGCTCGCGTCGAACTCAACCCCGAGGAAATCGCAGAGGCGCAGCAATGCGTTTGTCGGGTCTCGCAGCAGATCCTCGTAACGTAGTTCGGTGTAGGTCGTTGCACCGAGCGTGCGGCCTACGTCGCGTGCACGCTCCACGTCGTCGACCCAACGTTGGCTGGCGCGAAGCATGTTTTTCGACCAGGCCGCATTGATCGAGAGACAATAATCCCGCACGTCCCGAATGAGGTGAATGAACTTCGCGCTCGGGTAAAGGCGGGAAATGAGGGTGAGATCGTCGATATAGGACGGAGACTTATCGCCCCAGACGATGTCGCTGTCGACCGGCGCCTCGACGTCGATGCGTACCAGCGCCTCGAATATACCCGCCGCCGTGAAGTCGCGGCACTTTGCATACCACGCCCCCGCACTCAGGGGTGGCCCGTAGTCTTGTCGATACTGAAAGTAGCTGGAATCGCCGATATGCTTGTGAAAGCGCTCGAAACGAGAGAAATCGCTCAGATCACCGAAGCGCTCGATGCACCTGACCAGATACGGCAGGAACTCCGTCTCAGCCGGCGGTATAGCGATTCTGGGATGACGATTCAGTAGCTCCCTCAGGAGCTTCGTGCCTGAGCGTGGCATTCCCACAAGAAACAAAGGGCCCGCGAAACCCATCTTCCTAACCCTCCGGTTTCCCGACAAACTGCCAGGGTCTGAAGACCCTGGCAGTGATGTGACGTTACTTCACGACCTCGAACCCGAGGAGTGTTTTCTTCGCCTCCCCTTCGCCGCGGTCGATGAACACTGCCTTGACCGGCATGCCGATCTTCACGCTATCGGCCGGCTTCGACAGATTGACGCCGAGGATCTGGCCGCTGATCGCGGGCCCTTCCTTGAGGCGCACGATGCCGGCGCAATACGGATTGTCGCGGCTGTAGCCGGCTTCGATCATGTGCGTTGGCGGCACCGTGATCACCGTGAAGGCGATGACTTCCCCTTCGCCGGAGACCGCTTCCCATTGCATATCGTCCGTGTAGCTCTTGGTGCAAAGCGGACGCGGCGGGAAATAGAGTTTGCCGCTGGTCTTGTTGCGGCAACCCATCAGCTTGTGCTCCGAGAGAAGCTTCGTGAAGCCGGCATTGTTGAATGGCACGTCGCTCATCGCTCAGTTCCTCCGCTCGAAGATGTGCACGATGGCGGCCATTCCGCTGCCGCCGAGATTGAGGGTAAGGCCCAGATTCAAATCACCGGGCACCTGCCGCGGTCCGGCTTCCCCGCGCATCTGCTTGAAGACTTCCACGATCTGCCCGGCGCCGGTCGCGCCGACCGGGTGCCCCTTCGACTTGAGGCCGCCGGACGAATTGATGGGGCGCGGCCCGAGACGGGCAGTCTGGCCTTCGGCGATCGCGCGGAAACCTTCACCCGGCTTGAAGAACCCGAGGTCCTCGATGGCGAGCAGCTCGGCGATCGTGAAGCAGTCGTGCACTTCGCACACCTTGATGTCCTTGGGTGCCACGCCAGCCGACCCGTATGCCTGCTCGGCCGCGACTTTGGTGGCCTTGATGCTGGTCAGGCTTTCCCGCTCGTAGGTCGGGACGTCGCTGCCCTGGCCGTAGCCGATGACGTGGAGCGGCTTGTCCGTGAACTTCGAGGCGATCTCGTCGGCCACCAGCAGCAGCGCGACCGCGCCGTCGGAAACGGGCGAGCAGTCGAAGAGCCGCATCGGCCACGCGATCGGCGGGTTGGCCCTGTCGTCCTTCAGGAACGCCATCTCGTTTTCCCACGACGGGACCTGCTTGCCGCGCTTGGCGGCTGACTTCTGTTTGCTCGCCATGATGTCGGCGATGCGGGCGCCGAACTGGGCCTTCGGGTTGAGGGCGCCGTTCTCGTGATTCTTGATGGCGATCTGCATGAACGTGTCGGGCGTAGCGCCGTACTGGTGCATGTACGCCGTCGCGAGCGTGGCGTAGAGGCCCGGGAACGTGAAGCCCGCCGGGTTCTCGTACAAACTGTCGCTCGCGGTCGCCAGAACGTCTGTCACGCGCGCGATCGGCAGATCGCTTTCCTTCTCGAGACCGCCGACCAGGACCACATCGGCCATCCCCGACCCGATCGCCATCAGCGCCTGCCGGAAGGCGAGGCCGCTGCTGGCGCAGGCGCATTCGGTGCGCGTTGCGGGAATGGGTGTCAGGCCGACCGAATCGGCGACGAAGGGCGCCATGAAATTCTGCCCTTCGAACATCGTGCTGCTGTAGTTGCCGATGACAAGCGCGTCGATGTCCTTCGGATCGAAGCCTTTGTCGACGGACCCCTGCATGTCGCGGAATGCATCGACGAACATGTCCCGCGTATTGAGGCCGGGAAACGCGCCGAACGAGGTCATCCCCGCGCCCACGAGCGCGGCGCCCCTTTTCATCTTTCGAACAGCCATGAGTGAATCCTCCCTCGATGCGGGACGACCGCATCCGCCACCTCGGGATAGGCAGTCGGACCCGCGCTTGGACGTCAATGACCAGGAATGGCAGACCGGCCGGGACGCGCTGCGTCGCGCCCGGCCCGACGGCTGCCGAACCTTACTTGGCGCGCTGGCGTGCGCCGTAGGTAACCCCGCCGGTCACTTCGATCAAGGTTCCGTCCACGGCATCGTTCTCGACGATGAAGCGGAACGCGGACGCGATCTCCGTTGGCTCGACCAGGCGCCCGACATGCACGTCCTTGAGGATGGCGTTGAGCGCCTCCTGGTTCATCCCGAGCAGGATCGGGGTGGCCGTGTATCCGGGCGCGATGGCCGCCACGCGGATGCCGCTGATGCCCTTCATGGCGAGCTCGCCGACCAGAATCTTCGGCCACAAGGCGAGAGAGGCCTTGGTCGACGAATAGTTGATCTGGCCGACCTGTCCGGTATGGTTGATCGAGGAGGTCAGGATGACGACACCCTTGCAGCCGTTGTCGACCATCCGCCGCACGCTCTCGCGCACCGTCAGGAAGGCGCCGACCAGGTTGACTTCGATGACCGACCTGAAGGCTTGGACGCTCATCACGCTCTTCACCTTGCCGGCCTTGTCGGTGTTGACCACCAGACCGTCCGAAATGATCCCGGCATTGGCGAACACGACGTTGATGGCGCCGAACTTGGACATCGCCGCGTCCATCAACGCCGCGACGTCTTCTTCCTTGGTGACGTTGCCGGCAACGCCGATCGCCTCGCCGCCGGCGGCCTTGATCTCGTTCACCACACGATCGAGACCTTCCTGGTTCATGTCGCCCAGAACGACCTTCGCGCCGCCCTTGGCCATTTCCTTCGCGACGACTTCGCCGATGCCGCTGCCGCCGCCCGTGATGACTACCACGCTCCCTTTGACTTGCATGCTTCCTTCTCCCGTCTCGGTGTTGAGCCCCGCTGCCATGCGATCGCGACCAGGGTGTCGTTCACTCGGTCGGCGACTCGCATAACTCCCATGCGCGAACGGCCCGGGCTCTCCTCCCGTGCGCATGCAACTTGTTGACAAGCGCCCCGACCCTGTCGACGATGCGATCAATTCGAGGCGGTCGCTATCTTACCGCGAATCGCGGACGTTTGCGCCGGCGCGGCGGCATCGCGTGCAAGCGCGTGGGGAGGATGAACAATGAAACGATTCGGCTTCGTCGCCGCGGGCGGCGGGTATCGCAGCTTCTACACCGAAGGCGCCCTCGTGTGGCTGCGGCGCCAGGGCATTCCGGTGGTGCACCTGGCCTCGACGAGCTCCGGCAACAACATCGTCCTCGACTGGCTGATGTGGGACGAGGCGCGCGAGGAGTTGCCGCCGGTGCTCACCAAGACACTGCGGCTCAGCCTGGCGGACACCTTCGATGTCCTCTCGAATTTTCTCGGCCTGCGCCCTTCGCTGTTGCCGAACGGCGCGCATCTGCTCAAGGTCGACAAGGACCGCTGCCGCAAGTCGCTGCTCCTGGACGAAACCGCTCGCAGGGCGACGCTGCAGAACGCGCTTGCGGCCACACGCTGGGACATCGTTGCCACCAACCTGACGCAGCGGCGCGCCGAGTACTTCAGCGTGAACGAAATCCTGGCCCGGATCGACGCGCCGTCGCTCGCCCGGTTCATGGACGTGTTCCTCGCGGGGATCACGACCATCCCGTACTTCGCAGCGATCAGGATGCACGGCGACTACTACGTCGAGGGCGGATACACCGACAACGTCCCGCTGCGCACGCTGTTCGCTGATCCGGAGGTGGACGAGATCATCGCCGTCGACTTCACCGACCGCAACTATCACTCGGAACTCGAGACGGCCTACGGCAAGAATCCGCTCATGGTGCTGTTCAACAGCATCGACATGAACCTGCTGGTGACCGACATCCAGATGAACCTGCCTGCCATGGGCGTGCTGCGCCAGGCGCAGCTCTTGAACCGCGTTCTCGAGGTCGCCGGTCTTTCCGAGCTGGAGATCGACGGCAGGGTATATCGCCGCAAACCGCTGCACGTCCTGCGGCCACATAACCTGAAGAGCATGACCATCGCACTGCGCGACAGCAGACTGCAGAAGGAATACTTCGAGCTCGGCCAGCAGGAGGTGGCGCGCCTGCTGGAGCTGCCGACGGCGCCTTGATGCGCTGCAATATCTTCATTGGACTTTTGCGGGCGCCGGAAACAGAATGACTGATTCCGAACTGCCATCGGGAGGTGCAGCGATGTCCGACTCGATCCCCAAACCCGTATCGCGAATTTCCCCAGTCGCCGGTCCGCAGCCGGCCAGCCTTGGCGGTGAGCGTCGTGCCGAGCCGCGGCTGCCCGCGCCTGCGGCCGCCACCGAAGAGCGGCGCGAGATCACCGACGGCATCACGTTTCCAGCGAGCGGTCGCACCATCGATCGCTTCTTCCACGCGGTGCTCGGGCGGATGACGCTGGGCGTCTCACCGGCAGCTGCCGCCCTCGCGTACATGGAGTGGATGACCCACCTCGCGATGGCGCCGGGCAAACAGGCCGAGCTCGCGCAGAAGGCATGGCGCAAAGCCGCCCGCTTTGCCGCCTGGTCGACGCACGCCGCGCTGCGCCCGGACACGCCGCCCTGCATCGAACCGATGCCGCAGGACCGGCGCTTTCGCAGTCCCGAGTGGCAGCGACCGCCCTTCAATTTCTATTACCAGGCGTTCCTGCTGACCCAGCAGTGGTGGTGGAACGCGACGACACACATCCGCGGGATGTCGAAGCAGAACGAACAGTCGGTGAGCTTCATGGCGCGCCAGCTCCTGGACATGATTGCGCCCTCGAACTTCGCGTGGACCAATCCGGAGGTGTTGAAGGCGACCGCGACCTCGGGCGGGATGAATTTCGTCCGCGGGGCGGCGAACTTCCTGCAGGACATGGAGCGCGTCGTCGCCGGCCGCAAGCCGGTCGGTACCGAGCGGTTCGTGGTCGGCCGCGACGTGGCGCTCACGCCGGGGCACGTGGTGTTCCGCAATCGTCTGATCGAGCTCATTCAGTACACGCCCGCCACGGAGACGGTGTACGCCGAGCCGATTCTCATCGTGCCGGCACCGATCATGAAGTACTACATCCTCGACCTCTCGCCGGAGAACTCGATGGTGAGATATCTGGTCGAGCAGGGGCACACGGTGTTCATGATCTCGTGGAAGAACCCGGGATCCGAGGACCGCGACCTCGGCATGGACGAGTATCGCCGCCTCGGCGTGCGCGCTGCACTGCGCGTGATCGAGGCCGTCGTCCCGGGAGCAAAGCCGCACGCGGTGGGCTATTGTCTCGGCGGCATCGTGCTCACGACGGCGGTCGCGGCCATGGCGCGCGATGGCGAGGAGCGCATCCGTACGCTCACCCTCTTCACCACGGAGCTCGACTACACCGAGCCGGGCGAGCTGCTCCCGTTCATCGACGAGAGCCAGGTGGCGTACCTCGAGGACATGATGTGGGACCAGGGCTACCTCGACGGCCGGCAGTTCGCCGGCGCATTTCACCTGCTGCGCTCGAACGATCTGATCTGGTCCAAGATGATGCGCGAGTACCTGCTCGGCGAGCGCCAGGGCATGACCGATCTCATGGCCTGGAACGCCGATGTCACGCGCGTGCCGTACGCCATGCACTCGGAAGTGCTGCGCTCGCTGTTCCTGCAGAACGATCTCGCGGCAGGACACTACAAGGTGGATGGCCGGCCGGTGGTGATCGGCGATATCCGCTCGCCGATCTTTTGCGTGGCGACGGCCGAGGACCACGTTGCCCCCTGGAAGTCGGTGTACAAGCTGCATCTGCTGGCCGACACCGACGTCACGTTCCTGCTCGCAAGCGGCGGCCACAATGCGGGCGTGGTGAGCGAGCCCGGGCATCCGCGGCGGCGCTATCAGGTGACCACGCGCAAGGAGGGCGAGCGTTACGTCGACCCCGACACCTGGGCGGCGCAGGTACCCGTGACCGAGGGTTCCTGGTGGCCGGAATGGCAGCGTTGGCTCACCGCCCGCTCTTCGCCCGAGCGGGTGCGCCCCCCGCAGATCGGTGCGGCGGCGGAGGGGTTCGCCGTGATCGGTCAGGCGCCGGGTTCCTACGTGTTTCAGGAGTAGCGCACCCGGTTGCCTCGCGATGACCACGACCGTACGCAAGCTGCTCGACCAGCCCATGCTCGGTCTGACCGTGGTGGCGGGACAAGCCGGCCTCGACCGCCGCATCACCACCGCCGAGCTCAATCGGCCGGCACTGGAGCTCACGGGTTATTTCGACGAGTTCCGCTCCGATCGGATTCAGATCTTCGGCAAGGGCGAGCTCACCTATCTCGCGGTGAGCGCCGAGCGGGAGAGCGTGCTGGCGGCGCTCTCGCAGATCCTGTCGCGCGAGGGTGTGCCCTGCGCCGTGGTGACCAACGGGAGCAAGCCGCCGACGGTCATGTGCGAGCGCGCCGACGCCGTCGGCATCCCGGTTCTCTCTTGCCCGCACCACACGACCAAGCTCTTCAAGCGGCTCTGGGAGCACCTCGAGCCGTACTTCGCACCGGCCACCGACGTCCACGGGGTTCTGCTGGAGATTCACGACCTGGGTGTGCTGATCCAGGGCCACAGCAGCATCGGCAAGAGTGAGGTGGCACTCGATCTCCTCCGCCGCGGCGACTCGCACCTGGTCGCCGACGATATGGTCACCATCAAGTGCCTGAACGATTCGATTCTTATCGGGCGCGGGTCGAACCTCCTGCCCTTTCACATGGAGGCGCGCGGCCTGGGCGTGATCGACGTGAACCGACTGTTCGGTGCGGCTGCGGTGCGTCCGGACAAGCGCATCTCGCTCGTGATCACGCTGGTGGACTGGCAGGAGAGCGAAGAGTACGACCGCATCGGACTCACCGACGACTCGGTGAGCATCCTCGACGTGCGCGTGCCGCACATCACCTTACCGGTCAAGCCCGGCCGCAGCATCGCCACCCTGATCGAGATCGCCGCCCTGAACCAGAAGCTCAAGAACATGGGCGTCAACACGGCGCGCCTGATGGCGCAGCGGCTGACCGAAGCGCTCGCCGACCCGCCCACCAGCGACGACGAGGGGGACGCGTAGGATCTCGCGCGCCCCGTTGCCCGCGGCTCGCGGCCGGCTTTTTCACGCTCGATCTGCCCCGTCGGCTTGAGGTCTCCCGTGCGGCGTGATAACGTCATGGGTGCAGGGGAAGTCAGGGAATGAGCGGCGCGGTCATCGCGATGACCGATCGCGACCGTTCACGTGGAGGAGCGAGAACCGCTCACACCCACAAGAGAACAAGGCACAACATCTATGCACGACATCATCAAGCAGCTGGACGACAAGCGGGTCGCCGCGCGCCTCGGTGGCGGAGAGAAGCGGGTCGACTCGCAGCATCAGAAGGGACGTCTCACGGCGCGCGAGCGCATCGAGCTCCTGCTCGACCCGGACACGTTCGAAGAATGGGACATGTTCGTCGAACACCGCTGCGTCGACTTCGGAATGGGCGAGCAGAAGATCCCGGGCGACGGCGTGGTGACCGGTTACGGCACCATCAATGGCCGACTCGTCTTCGTGTTCAGCCAGGATTTCACCGTCTTCGGCGGCGCGCTCTCCGAGGCGCACGCCGAGAAGATCTGCAAGATCATGGATCACGCGGTGAAGGTCGGTGCGCCCGTCATCGGCTTGAACGACTCGGGCGGCGCGCGCATCCAGGAAGGGGTCGCCTCGCTCGCCGGCTACGCCGACGTGTTCCAGCGCAACGTGATCGCCTCGGGCGTGATTCCTCAGATCTCGGTGATCATGGGGCCGTGCGCCGGCGGAGCGGTCTACTCCCCGGCGATGACCGACTTCATCGTGATGGTGAAGGACAGCTCGTACATGTTCGTCACCGGCCCCGAGGTCGTGAAGACGGTCACCCACGAACAGGTGACGGCCGAGGAGCTCGGCGGCGCGGTGACGCATTCGACGAAGTCGGGGGTGGCCGACCGCGCGTTCGAGAACGACGTCGAGGCGCTCGTGATGGTGCGGCGGCTGGTGAACTACCTGCCCGTGCACAACCGCGAAAAGCCGCCGGTGCGGCCCACGACGGACAGCGCCGAGCGTCTCGACTTCTCGCTCGACACGCTGATCCCGGACAATCCGAACAAGGCGTACGACATGAAGGAGCTGATCCTGAAGGTCGTCGACGACACCGACTTCTTCGAGCTGCAGCCCGACCACGCGAAGAACATCGTGATCGGCTTCGGCCGCATGGAAGGGGCGACGGTCGGGATCATCGCCAACCAGCCGCTGGTGCTTGCCGGCTGCCTCGACATCAAGAGCGCGATCAAGGGCGCGCGCTTCGTGCGCTTCTGCGACGCCTTCAATATTCCGCTCATCACTTTCGTCGACGTGCCCGGGTTCATGCCGGGGACGGCGCAGGAGTACGGCGGCATCATCAAGCACGGTGCGAAGCTGCTCTACGCCTACGCCGAAGCGACGGTGCCGAAGGTGACGTTGATCACCCGCAAGGCGTACGGCGGGGCGTACGACGTGATGAGCTCCAAGCACCTGCGCGGGGACGTGAACTTCGCGTGGCCGTCGGCCGAGATCGCGGTGATGGGGCCGAAAGGCGCGGTGGAGATCATCTTCCGCAAGGACATCGGCGACCCGAAGGCGATCGCCGATCGCACCGAGGAATACCGCCAGAAGTTCGCGAATCCGTTCATCGCGGGCGCCCGCGGCTTCATCGACGATGTGATCATGCCGCACGAGACGCGCAAGCGCATCTGCCGATCGCTCGCGATGCTGCGCAACAAGAAGCTCGAGAACCCGTGGCGCAAGCACGGGAACATTCCGCTGTGACAAGGGAGAAGGGAGCAGGGGCAAGAGTGCGGCGTTGAACTGCCGCTGTCGCCCTCTCGGACCTTGAAACGAGGGGGCACACAGGGGGTCGAAGTCATCCCCGACCATCATCCCCATCCCGGACAAAACCATGTTCAAAAAAATTCTGATTGCCAACCGCGGCGAGATCGCCTGCCGCGTCATTCGCACTGCGAAACAGATGGGGATCGCGACCGTCGCGGTCCACTCCGAGGCCGACCGGGATACGAAGCACGTGTTTCTGGCGGACGAGGCGGTGCTGATCGGGCCGCCGCCGTCGGCCCAGAGCTATCTCGTGATGGACCGCATTCTGCAGGCGTGCAAGGACACGGGTGCCGAGGCCGTGCATCCAGGCTACGGCTTCCTGTCGGAGAACGCGACGTTCTGCGATCTGCTGGAGAAGAACGGCATCGTCTTCATCGGCCCGAAGCCGCACTCGATCCAGGCGATGGGCGACAAGATCGCCTCGAAGAAGCTCGCGAACGAAGCGAAGGTCAACACCATCCCGGGCTACACCGACGTGATCGAGAGCGCCGACCAGGCGGTGGAGATCGCGCGCAGCATCGGCTACCCGGTGATGATCAAGGCGAGCGCAGGCGGCGGCGGCAAGGGCCTGCGCGTCCCGTCCAACGACGACGAGTGCCGCGAGATGTATCAGAGCTGCCGCAACGAAGCGAAGAGTTCGTTCGGCGACGATCGCGTCTTCATCGAGAAATACATCGTCGAGCCGCGCCACATCGAGATTCAGGTGCTGGGCGACGCCCACGGCAACACGCTCTATCTGTGGGAGCGCGAGTGCTCGATCCAGCGCCGCCACCAGAAAGTGATCGAGGAAGCGCCGTCGCCGTTCCTCGACGACAAGACCCGCCGCGCGATGGGCGAGCAGGCGGTCGCGCTCGCGAAAGCCGTGGGCTACCAGTCCGCCGGGACCGTGGAGTTCGTGGTCGATCGCGAGCGCAACTTCTACTTCCTCGAGATGAACACGCGCCTGCAGGTGGAGCACCCGGTGACCGAGATGATCACCGGCCTCGACCTGGTGGAGCAGATGATCCGCGTCGCCGCGGGCGAGAAGCTCGGGTTCACGCAGAAGGATCTCAAGCTCTCCGGGTGGGCGGTCGAGTGCCGCATCAACGCCGAGGATCCGTTCCGCGGTTTCCTGCCCTCGATCGGGCGGCTGGTGAAATACATCCCGCCGCCCGAGGTGCCGGGAGTGGTGCGGGTGGACACCGGCGTGTACGAGGGCGGCGAGATCTCGATGTACTACGATTCGATGATCGCCAAGCTGGTCACGCACGGGGCTTCGCGCGACCAGGCGATCGGGCGCATGCGCGATGCGCTGAACGCGTTCGTGATCCGCGGCGTGTCGACCAACATCCCGTTTCAGGCCGCGCTGATGCAGCATCCGCGGTTCCTTACCGGGCGCATGCACACGGGGCTCATCGCCGAGGAGTATCCGAAGGGTTTTCGCGCCGAGGACGTGCCCCACGACGACCCGGCGCTGCTGGTCTGTGTGGCGGCGTCCATCCACCGGCGCTACACGGAGCGCGCCGCCGGCATTTCGGGCCAGATGCCCGGCCACCAGTACAAGGTGGGTGGCGCCTGGAACGTCATTCTCGGCGACGTGCCACATCTGGTGACCGTGACGAGCGTGCCGGGCGGACATCAGATCACCTACAAGGGGGAGGCCTTCACCGTCATCTCCGATTGGGCGTTCGGCTATCCGATCTTTCGCGGCACCATCAACGGCCACGACGTGTGCATGCAGGTCGAGCGCCGCGGCATGCACTATCGCCTCTTCCACTGGGGCACGCAGGTCGACGTGATGGTGATCACCGCGCGCGCGGCGGAACTCTACGCGTTCATGCCGCGCAAGCCGCCGCCCGATCTCTCGCGGTTCCTGATCTCACCGATGCCCGGCCTGCTGACCGAGGTCGCCGTGATCGAGGGTCAGGACGTCAAGGCCGGAGAGAAGCTCGCCGTGATCGAAGCGATGAAGATGGAGAACGTGCTGCGCGCCGAGATGGACACCAAGGTCAAGGCGCTGCTGGCAAAGCCGGGCGACAGTCTCGCCGTCGACCAGCACATCATCGAGTTCGAGAAGAATCCCTGAGTCCAGCGCGGCCGGCGTCACCCGCCGGCCGCTAGGTAGCCCTCAGGCGCCGAGAGTGGCGACCACCTCGGGCGGCGCCTGCACCAGCTCGATCAAGACGCCTTCGCCCGAGATCGGAAACTGGTCGTTGCCCTTCGGGTGCACGAAGCAGATGTCGAAGCCGGCGGCGCCCTTGCGGATGCCACCCGGGGCGAAGCGCATGCCGTTCGCGGTCAGCCATTCCACCGCCTTCGGCAGATCGTCCACCCACAGCCCGATGTGATTGAGCGGGGTCTCGTGCACCGCCGGCTTCTTGGCGATGTCGACCGGCTGCATGAGATCGATCTCGACCTTGGTCGGACCCGTGCCCAGCGCGAGAATGTCCTCGTCGACGTTCTCGCGTTCGCTGCGGTAATTGCCGGTGACCGGCACCCCCAGCGTGTCGACCCACAGCCGGCGCAGCCGCCCCTTGTCGGCGCCGCCGATGGCGATCTGCTGCAGGCCAAGAATGCGGAAAGGTCTGTCGCTCATGAATACCTCCTCGGTTGTTGTGTCGATTGCCGTCGCGCCGCCACGGCGCGACCTCCCTGACGCTCATGACCGGCGCAGCATCTTCTCCACTTCGCCGACGTGCAGTTCTTCGCCGACGATCATCCTTCTCGCATACTCCTCGAGCAGCACCGACTTGTCGCGGACCAGATCGAGCAGCTCGCGGTACAGGGCGACCGCCGCGCGCTCGCTGTCCAGGGACGTACGCAGCAGCGCATCGATGTCCGGCTCGTGCGCGTCGAGCAGCGCACCGACGCGAAGCGAAGGCTGCGCGATCAGCAGCGTTATCATCTCGCCGGCTTCGCGCGCGTGCAGCAGGGACTCGTCGGCCTGCTTGTTCAGCCACGAGATGATGGGAATGCGGCTGTGGCCGAACACCATGAAAGAGAAATGGGTGTAGCGCACCACGCCGGCGAGCTCGTGCTCGAGGATGCGGTTCAAGACGGCAACGACCGCCTGCTTGTCGAAGTCAGCCATGCGGAGTTCCTCTTGTGTTGTCGTGTTGCCGGCGCGATCGCGTCGTCCTTAGCGCAACACCGCCACGAAAATGCCGGTGAGGATGGCGGTGGTGATGACGCCGCTGATGTTGGCGCCCAAAGCATGAGGCATGATCACCACGCCCGGCGCCACCTCGGTCGCGATCTTCTGCACGATCTTCGCGGTCGTCGGCACGCAGCTCACGCCGGCGACGCCGATCATGGGGTTGTACTTGCCCTTGTACCAGAAGTACAGAACATAACCGCCGAGGATGCCGCCGAGGGCCGCCAGGGTGAGCGCCACGACGCCCAACAGCAGCAGCTTGAGGACCACCGGGCTCAGGATCGTGTTCGCCTCGCACAGGATCCCGAGTGTCAGGCCGAGGAAGAAGGTCGCGCCGTAGAGAACGGTCTCGCTCAAGAGGTTCTGGAAGTTGAGGAGCCCGCTCTCGCGTACCGCCACACCGATGAAAAGCGCCAGGAAGAGCGGCGCCGCCACCGGGAACAGCAGGCACAGCAGCGTGCAGGCCACCACGGCGAAGACGAGCTTCTGCCCGGACGTGATCCGCTTGACGTCTCCCATCGGCATCGGGATCGCGCGCAACCGCTCGGGAATCAGCATCTTTATGAGATACGGATAGCCGCCGTAGCAGAGGCCTAGATACAGGTAGCCCACTACCGTGATCGGGACGAACAGATCCTTGGCGAGAATCAGCGAGGCGAACAGCACCATCGGGCCGTCGGCGCCTCCGATGAGAGCGACCGAGGCTGCCTCGCGCTCGGTCATGCCGAGCCAGACGGCGATCGGCAGGGTAGCCACCGTGCCGAGTTCGGCGAACAGGGCGAGGATCATGCTCTGGAACGGCCGCGCCATGACGAAACCCACGTCCAGCAGCACACCGATCCCCATGAACACGAGCACGGCGATGAGACCGTTGCTGAACATGAAGGTGTAGATCGGCTGCAGCCAGTCGATCTGCAGGATCGTCATGGTGGCGTCGGTGCCCTCGACCAGCGGGTCGACGAAGAGCGTGCCGGGCTTGTTGCCCTCGAAGAACATCACGCCCGCGTTGACGGCAGCCATGCCGAGACCCATCGGGATCATCAGCAGCGCTTCCAGCACCCCCTTCTTGCCGAGATAGATCAGCGCGAAACCGAGAAAAATCAGACCGATCCGGCCCCAGAAAATCTTTGGCTCGGACGCGGCCAGCGTCGCGATGCCCTGGAAGATGTCGAGCAGGTGGATGCCTTCCATGGCGCCTCCCGCTTACCCGATACTGACCAGCGCCTGACCGGCCTCGACGGCATCCCCCGCCTTGACGTGGATCGCGGTGATCTTGCCGGCCATGTGGGCAATCATGGGCGTCTTCATCTTCATCGCTTCGATGATCACGACCTTGTCGCCCTGGTTTACTGCCTGTCCGACCGAAACCGGGATCGACTCCACGACACCGCCCAGCGTGCTCACCACGTCCCCCGCGCCCGCAGCGGCCTTGGCTGCAGCGGGCGCCGGCGCGGCGGCGGGTGCCGCTGGCTGCGGGCTCGGAATGGTCATGCTGCCGGGCGTGGGGTAGAGCAGGCTGGGTCCCTCGGTGAGGTCCTCCACCGTTACGCTGTACTGCTTGCCGTCGACCGTGATCCGGAACTTCTTCTCCATGATTTTTCTCTCCCTTTCTTCTGAAGCTTTTTCGCTATTGCTTCGGGCGGTGCGAGACCGCGTGCGAGGTGTGGTGGGCCAGTCTTCCTTCCACGACCCAGCCGGGATCGCGGTGCTCTTCGATATGGACGATGCGATGTGCGCCGAGCACGGAATAGACCGCTGCCGAGATCGCGGCCACGTGGTCGCCAAGGAGATCGAGCGCGGGGGCAGCGGGAGCGGGCACCGGCTTCGATGCTGCCGCGGGCTTGCGTTCGAGTGCACCCAGGATCACCACAATCAGCTTGATGACGACCGCGACGACCATCGACACCACGATGGCGAGGCCATACATCCAGAGCGTCTTCATGATCATGTCGGACATTGTCTGCTGCCTCCCTGTTGGGCCGCTGACCGCGACTAGAGTGGAATGTTGCCGTGCTTCTTGGCGGGCCGCAGCTCCCGTTTGTTGAGCACCTTGCGCAGCGACAGCGCGATCACCGAACGCGACTCGGCGGGCTCGATCACGTCGGTGATGTAGCCGTGCGAGGCGGAGAGATACGGTGAGGCGAACTCGGTGCGGTAGCCGGTCACCAGCTCGGCGTGCTTCGCCTTGCGGTCGGCTGCGTCGGAGAGCTCCTTGCGATAGAGGATGTTCACGGCGCCCTCCGCGCCCATCACCGCGATCTCGGCGTTGGGCCACGCGTACACGAAATCCGCCCCCATCTCCTGACTGCACATCGCGAGATACGATCCGCCATAGGCCTTGCGCAGGATCAGCGTGATCTTCGGGGTGGTGCACGAGGCGTAGGCGAACAGCATCTTGGCGCCGTGGCGGATGATGCCGCTGCGCTCCTGTTCGACGCCGGGCAGGAAGCCCGGCACGTCGACCAGCGTCACGATCGGAATGTTGAAGACGTTGCAGGTGCGGATGAAGCGCGCGCCCTTGTCCGAAGCGTGGATGTCCAGGGCGCCGGCCATCTCCGTTGGCTGATTCGCCACAAGACCGATCACCATGCCCTCGATCCGGGCGAAGCCGACGATGATGTTGCGCGCCCAACCGGCGTGAACCTCGAGCAACTGGCCATCGTCCACGAGGTGGCTGATGATCTTGCGCACGTCCATGGGCTCCGATGAATCGTCTGGGATCAGGCTGTTCATCGACTCGTCGTGCGCGAGCGTGAGGTCCGGGCTCAGATGATGAGGGGGGTCCTCCGTGTTGTTGGACGGCAGATACGAGAGCAGCTTGTGCACGATCTGGATGGCGTGGCGATCGTCGTCGGCGACGAAGTGCACGTTGCCGCTCACTGTTGCGTGCATCTCGGCGCTGCCCACTTCGGCCATGGTCGTCGCGCGCCCGGTCACCGCCTTGATGACCTCGGGACCGGTGATGAACATCTGCGCGTTCTGGCGCGTCATGATGATGAAGTCCATGAGCGCCGGGGAGTAGGAGGCGCCACCCGCGCAGGGGCCGCACACCACCGCGATCTGCGGCACGACGCCCGACATCAGCACGTTGTGGTAGAAGACGTTGCCGTAGCCGGAGAGGGCGTCGACCGCTTCCTGAATGCGCGCGCCGCCGGAGTCCTTGAAGGCCACGAACGGAGTGCCGGTCTTGATCGCGAGCTTCATGAGCTCCACGATCTTGTGTGCGTGCATCTTGCCGAGTGTGCCGGCAGCCACGGTGAAATCCTGGCTGATCGCGGCGACGAGCTTGCCGTTGACGTAACCGGTGCCGGTGATCACTCCGTCGGCCGGGAATTCCTTCTTCTCCAGCCCGAAATGCCGCCCGCTGTGGCGCACGTGCATCCCGATTTCCTGAAAGGTCCCGGACTGGAACAGTGCCTCGACGCGGTCGCGCGCGGAGAGCAGCCCCTTGGCGCGCCGTTCGTTGATCTTGTTCTCGCCCCCACCCGCTTGCGCCGCGCCGCGCCGCTTGCGCAACTGCTCCAACGACTCTGGTCGTAGTGCCATCTTTTCCCCCCGTTGCTGCGTTTGCCCGACGCCCGCGTCGACAGCGGCGGGCCTTGGGCCCGTCGATTCCCGCTGGTGCACGGTGGCGATGTTTTCCCGCCTGCGTGCGTTCGGGCGTTTGCGCGCCGATGATGATAGCGCAACTTTGCATACAGGTGAGCCATTCAATGCAGCGACGCCGCGGCATGCTGATACATTGATGTGGTCGGCGACGTTCGGTCTGTGGTACGGTTACCCCCGGCCACTATAAGAAATCGGGAGGAAACCATGGCTGCCATCACGGAACGTGAGGCGATCCCCACCCCATTGCTGCGGGATCTGCCCACCCTCGGTCTCGACGCCCGCAGCATCGCGGCGGATTTCAGACGGCACTTCAACCACACGTTGGGGTGCGACATTCACTCCAAGTACGCTTTCCACCTGTATGAGGCGCTCGCCATGTCACTGCGCGACCGGCTCATGGTCATGTGGAAGAACACCCACTACTCGTATCGCGAGAACGACTGCCGGCGCGCCTACTACCTGTCGATGGAGTTCCTGATGGGGCGCACGCTCGGCAACGCACTGCTCAACCTCGGCATTCAACAGGCCGTGCGCGATGCGTTGAAGGAACTCGACCTGCGCCTCGAGGACATGATCGAGCTCGAGCACGATGCCGGCCTCGGCAACGGCGGCCTGGGGCGTCTCGCCGCCTGCTTTCTCGACAGCTGCGCGACCCTGCAGTTGCCGGTGATGGGCTACGGCATCCGTTACGAGTACGGCATCTTCCGCCAGACGATCAAGAACGGAGAGCAGGTCGAGGAGCCCGAGCGCTGGCTCATCGACGGCAACCCGTGGGAGCTCGAGCGGCCGGAGTTCATCGTGACCATCAAGTTCGGCGGCCGTACGGAACGCTGGACGAACGGCGATGGCAGGACGATCCACCGCTGGGTCGAGACCAACGACGTGCTCGCGGTGCCTTACGACACGCCGGTTCCGGGCTACCACAACGGCACGGTGAACACGCTGCGCCTGTGGCGCGCGCAGGCCCGGGACGTCTTCGATCTGGGGCAGTTCAACGCCGGCGACTACTCGGGCTCGGTGCTGGAGAAGAACGCCGCCGAGAACATCAGCATGCTGCTCTACCCGAACGACGTGACCGAGATGGGCAAGGAGCTGCGGCTGCGCCAGCAGTACTTCCTGGTCTCGGCGACGCTGCAGGACGTCATCCGGCGGTGGAAGAGCATGCACGGCGAGGACTTCTCCCGGTTCGACGAGAAGAGCATCTTCCAGCTGAACGACACGCATCCGAGCATTGCCGTGGCCGAGCTCATGCGCCTGCTGGTCGACGAGAACGGGCTGGAGTGGGACCGCGCGTGGGGCATCACGACACGCACCATCGCCTACACCAATCACACGCTCCTGCCGGAGGCGCTCGAACGGTGGCCGGTGCGGATGTTCGAGCGGCTGCTGCCGCGCCTGCTCGAGATCATCTACGAGATCAATGCGACATTCGTCACGGAGATCGCGCGCCGGTGGCCGGGGGACTGGGAGCGGTTGCGCCGCATGTCGCTGATCGAGGAAGGGTCCGAAAAGGAGGTGCGCATGGCGCACCTCGCCATCGTCGGCAGCTTTTCCGTGAACGGCGTGGCGGAGTTGCACTCGCGGCTCCTGCGCGAGGGGCTGTTCCGCGACTTCTACGAGATGTGGCCGGAGAAGTTCAATAACAAGACCAACGGTGTCACACCGCGGCGCTGGATCGCCTGGGCCAATCCAAAGCTCGCCGAGCTCATCAGCCAGACCATAGGTGGCGGCTGGATCACCGATCTCGACCAGCTTGCGCGGCTCGCTCCGCACGCCGAGAAGGAATCGTTCCGCGCGCGCTGGCAGAAGGTCAAGGAAGAGAACAAGAGGCGTCTCACCGAGATGGTGGCGGAGGAGTGCAAGATCGACTTCGACCCGGGTGCGATGTTCGATGTGCAGGTGAAGCGGATTCACGAGTACAAGCGCCAGCTCCTCAACGTGCTGCACGTGATCCATCTCTACGATCGCCTCAAGCGCGGTGATAGCGCAAACTGGACACCGCGCTGCGTGCTGTTCGGCGGCAAGGCGGCTCCGGGTTACTGGCTCGCGAAGCGCATCATCAAACTGATCAACAATGTCGCCCACGTCATCAACAGTGACCGCGACCTGGGCAATCGGCTCAGGGTTGCGTTCCTGCCGAACTACCGGGTCTCCGCCATGGAGGTCATCGCTGCGGCGACCGATCTGTCGGAGCAGATCTCCACTGCCGGCAAGGAAGCCTCCGGCACCGGCAACATGAAGTTCATGATGAACGGCGCGGTGACGATCGGCACCTACGACGGGGCCAACATCGAGATCCGCGAGGCGGTCGGCGCGGACAACTTCTTCCTGTTCGGCTTGACGGCCGAGGAGGTGGCGGTGCGGCGCGAGAACTACCAGCCGAACGAGATCATCGAGGCCGACGAGGATCTGCGGCGGGTGATGCACATGCTCGAAAGCGGCCATTTCAGCCAGTTCGAGCCGGGCTTGTTCGAAGCAGTGATCCGGTCGATCCGCGACCCGCGCGACCCGTGGCTGACGGCGGCTGACTTTCGCAGCTACCTCGAAGCTCAACGACAGGCCGAGATGGCCTACCGGGACAGCACGCGCTGGACACGCATGAGTATCCTCAACACCGCTGCCAGCGGCCGCTTCTCGACCGACCGCACGATGCACGAGTACAACCGGGAGATCTGGCGGCTGGAGCCGGTGGAACCGCTGGCCGAGAGCTGAGGTTCAGCCCCGCCGCGGCACCAGCACCGTGTAGTCGAAATCGAGCACCACCGACGGGTCGTAGCGCTCAGCGTCCGCCTTGTACGGAAAATCCGTGCACGCGCGATCCGTGGTCGCGACCAGCCTGAGCCTCAGCGCGCCGACGTCGTTGTGCGTCGGCAGCGCCGTTTTGTCCAGGACCTCCGACCACGCATAGACCGTGTCGCCGGCGAAGGTCGGGGCCACGTGGCGTCCGCCGTTGATCGCGACGATCTTGAAGGCGTTGGCGAGGCCGTTGAAGGACAGCGAGCGTGCGAGGCTGATGACGTGGCCTCCGTAGACGATGCGGCGGCCGAACCGCCCGTCCTTCTCGACGTGCTGGTTGAAGTGCACCCGCGCCGTGTTCTGGTAGAGGCGCGTCGCCATCATGTGGTCGGATTGCTCGATCGTCATGCCGTCGACGTGATCGATGCGCTCGCCGACCGCGTAGTCCTCCCAGCCGTACGGACTACCCGCCAGTGTGCCGTCGTAGGCATCGAGGCGCAGTCCGCGCGGCACGAGCAGGTCATCGGTCGCTACCACTGACGGGAACTCTGGAACCCGTGGCGCCGGCGCCGGGGCATCCGCATCGCGCGTTCGCACCATCACCCAGCGGCAGTATTCGACGACCATCTCCGCGCGCTGGTTGCGGCCGACCGAGCGCACGTACACGACACCTGCCTTGCCGTCCTTGTTCTGTTTGAGGCCGAGCACGGTCGAGACGGCCGAGATCGTGTCGCCGGGGTAGACAGGCTCGCCGAAGCGACCGAGAGCGTAGCCGAGGTTGGCGACGGCGTTGAGCGAGATGTCGGGCACCGTCTTGCCGAGCACCACGTGGAAGGCGAGCAGGTCGTCCACCGGCGCGCGCGGAAAGCCCAGCGCTGCCGCAAAGGGCGACGACGCGTTCACTGCGAAGCGGGACCCGTAGAGCGCGGTGTAAAGCGAAACGTCGCCTTCGCTCACGGTGCGCGGCGTGGCGTGGACGATCTCCTGGCCGATCCGGAAATCCTCGAAGAAGTTGCCGGTCTCGGTCTTCACGATGGGTCAGAACCCGTAAGCGCGCCTGAGCTCCGGGTCGCGCTCGGAGACGAGCCGCGCGAGATCGACGATCACCTTCGCCTGCTTCCAGGTGGCATCGTCCTGCATCTTGCCGTCGATCAGCACCGCACCGGCGCCGTCGGGCATCGCTTCGAGAATCCGCTTCGCGAACAGCACTTCGTTCACGTCCGGACTGAACACGCGCTTCGCGATCGCGATTTGACCCGGGTGCAGGGTCCAGGTGCCGGTGCAGCCCATGAGGAACGCGTTGCGAAACTGCGCTTCGCAGCCCGCCTCGTCGGCGAAGTCGCCGAATGGTCCGTAGAACGCCCGAATGCCCGACGACACGCAGGCGTCGACCATGCGCGATATGGTGTAGTGCCAGAGGTCCTGCTGCGAGAACGTGCGCTCGGTCCGGCCCTCGACCGGGTCGGCGAGCACGCCGTAGAAGGGATGACCGCCGCCGACACGCGTCGTCTTCATCCCGCGCGAGGCTGCGAGATCGGCGGGACCCAGACTCATGCCGTGCATGCGCGGACTGGCACACGCGATCTCGTCGACATTCTTCACGCCCTGCGCGGTTTCGAGCAGTGCGTGGATGAGGATCGGCTTCGTCACCTTGTAGCGCGCTTCGAGCTGCGCCAGCAACTGATCGACGAAGTGGATGTCCCACGGCCCCTCGACCTTCGGCACCATGATCACGTCGAGCTTGTTGCCGACGGCGGCGACGATCTCCAGCATGTCGTCGAGGAACCACGGGCTATTGAGCGCGTTGACACGGGTCCACAGAGCAGTGCCACCGAAGTCGGTATTCCGTAGCACGGCGATGAAGCCGGCACGCGCGGCTTCCTTGGCATCGATCGGGATCGCGTCTTCCAGGTTGCCGCACAGCACGTCGACCTGCCTTGCCATTTCCGGTACCCGGGCGCGGATCTTCTCCACGTGCGGCGGGAAGAAATGGATCATCCGTTCCGGCCGCACCGGCAGCTCGCGCAGGGGGAGCGGGGCGCCGATCGCAAGCGGCCGGTAGAAGTTCGCGGGTAGTTTCATGGTCGCTCCGGGAAGCTTCAGATCACGCGCTGTGCGCGCAGCGCTTCGATCTCCGCGTCGGAGATTCCGAGCAGATCCTTCAGCACCTCGTCGGTGTGCTGGCCGAGCCGCGGCCCGAGATGCTTGATGCGGCCAGGAGTCTTCGAAAGCCGAGGAATGACGTTGGGCACGATCACCGTCTCGCCGAGCGCGGCGTCGTCGATCGATACGAGATTGCGGCGCGCGTGAAACTGCCGGTCGCCGAAGATGTCCGCGATGTTGTTGAGCGGCGCGGCGGGTGCGCCGGCGGCGTTGCACCGTGCGAGCACCTCGTCGCGCGGCATCGAGCCGCACCAGTCGCGCACGATCTCGTTCACGTCGGTGCGGCTCGCGATGCGCGCCTTCTGTTCGCCGTACAGGCTGCTCGAAGCAAGCTCCGGTCGACCCATCGCTTCCGCCAGCCGTCCGAACATCTTGTCGGTGGTGCACGCGATCGCCACCCACTTGCCGTCGCGGGTGGGAAAGTGGCCGTAGGGGCAGCCGCTTTCCATGTGCGGTCCGTGCCGCTCCTGCACCGTGCCGTACATCGCATACGCCGGCGCGAGCTCGTCGGTGCAACGGAACACCGATTCGTAGAGCGCCGCGTCGATGTACTGGCCGCGCCCGGTCTTCTCCTTGTAGCGCAGCGCGAGCAGCACGCCGATGCAGCCGTAGAGGCCGGTGAAGTAATCCCCCAGCGTGGTCGATCCGGCGGTGACCGGCGTGCCCTTCGGCATGCCGGCGAGATAGGTGAGCCCGCCCACGGCGTGGGCGACACGGGCGAAGCCGGGTCGATCCTTGTATGGCCCGGTCTGACCGTAGCCGGACACGCGCAGCATGATCAATCCCGGATTGATCGCGTGCAGCACCTCCCAACCGATGCCCCATTTCTCCAGCGTGCCGGGACGGAAGTTTTCGACCAGCACGTCGGACTTCGCGATCAGGTCCTTGAACATCCGCACGCCCTCGGCGCGGTGCAGATCCATGGTCACGGACTTCTTGTTGCGCCCTTCGCTGACCCACACCAGCGTGTCGCCGCGTGGCCCGGGCGTCCCGAAGTGCCTGCCGGTGTCGCCGCCCACAGGATGCTCGACCTTCAGCACTTCGGCACCGAACTCGCCGAGTATGCCGGCACAATAAGGGCCGGCGACCACGGTCGCGAGATCGATGACACGGATGCCGCTCAGGGGCAGGTTCTCGGACGGTTCGTGATCCATGCGTTCTTCCTCAGATGATGCGCTGCTGGCGCAGGCTGGCGATCTCCTGGGCGGTGAGTTCGAGCAGCTCGCGCATCACCTCGTAGGTCGCCTCGCCCAGGCGCGGCCCGAGGTTCGTCACCCGCCCCGGCGTCTCGGAGAGTGTCGGCACCACGCCCGGAATCACGACCTTGCCGAGCGCTTCCTCTTCCATCTCGAGCAGATTGCCGCGCGCCTTGAAGTGCGGATCGGCGAAGATGTCGGCGATGCTGTTCAACTTGCCCACGGGCACCTGCTTGGCGATGCAGCGTTCGAGCAGCTCGTCGCACGTGAGCCCGGCTGCCCACTCGTTGACGATCGCGATCACCGTGGCGCTCGCCGCAAGCCGCTTGCGCTGCTCGCCATAGAGCGTGGTGGAGGCGAGTTCCGGGCGCTCCATTGCCTGCGCGAAGCGCTCGAACATCTTGTCGTTGGTGCAGGCGATCGCGACGTAGTGGCCGTCCTTGGTGCGGAAGTGCCCATGCGGGACGGCGACGAAGCTGCCCGCGCCTTCGCGTTCGCGCACCTTGCCGGACAGGCCGTAGACCGTCGCCATCTCGTCCATCTGCCGGAACACCGCCTCGTAGATGCCGACGTCGATCACCTGGCCTTCGCCGGTCTTCTCCTTGTGGCGCAGCGCGAGCATGATGCCGATCACGCCGTAGAGGCTCGAGATGTAATCACCGAGCGGCGCGATGCCCGGCACGACCGGCGTTTCGTTGGGGTATCCGGCGAGGTAGGACAAGCCGCCGAAGCCGTGCGCGAGATGCGCGAAACCGGGACGGCGGCGATAGGGGCCGGTCTGCCCGTAGCCGGAGACGCGCAGCATGATGAGGCCCGGATTGGCGGCCGAGAGCTCGTTCCAGCCGAGGCCCCATTCCTCCATCGTACCGGGGCGGAAGTTCTCCACCAGCACGTCGGATTTCGACACCAGCTTCACGAACAGCTCGACGCCCTTGGGCCGCCGCAGATCGATCGTGACCGACTTCTTGTTGCGCGCTTCCGACAGCCACGCGAGCGTCGCGTCATGGCGCTTGGTCGCGGTGCCGAAGCGGCGCATCGGATCGCCGCCGATGGGGTACTCGACCTTGAGCACCTCGGCACCGTATTCGCCCATGATCGAGGCCGCGTAGGGACCCGCGAGAAAGGTGCCGACATCGATCACGCGAATGCCGGACAGCGGCAGCGGTTTCGTGGTGTCGTCGTTCGAGTGTGCGGACGCGGGTGCCGCCGTGTCGGGGTTGTCGGCCCCTTCCCCAGTCGGGACCGCGCCCTGATCGTTGCCGTTGGCTGACATCTTGTAATCCCTGTTCGCGCCGCGACGATGAGCCTGGCGGCGCGCTCCGCTGGCAGAATAGCGCAAATCCAATGACGAGAGGGGGAAAATGAACGCGATACTGAAAGGGCTGCGCATCGTCGAGGGCGCGGCGTTCGTCGCGGCGCCGCTGTGCGGCATGACATTGGCGCAGCAGGGCGCGGACGTGATCCGCTTCGATCCGCTCGAAGGCGGGCTCGATGCGCGGCGCTGGCCGGTGACGGGGGGCGGCAAGAGTCTTTACTGGGCCGGCCTCAACAAGGGCAAGCGTTCGCTCGCAGTCGACACCCGCAGCGCCGAGGGGCGCGAGCTGATCGCTGCGCTGATCACGGCGCCCGGTGAAGGTAACGGCATCTTCCTCACCAATTTTCCCGCCTCCGGCTGGCTCGGGTACGACGCGCTGCGGCAGCGTCGCAGCGATCTCATCATGATGAACGTGACCGGCAATCCGGACGGCAGCTCCGCGGTCGATTACACCGTCAATTGCGCGCTCGGCTTTCCCTTCGTGACCGGCCCCGCGCACGGGGGCGCGCCGGTGAATCCCGTCAACCACGTGTTGCCGGCGTGGGATGCGGTCGCCGGCTTGACCGCGGCGCTCGGCATCCTCGCGGCGGAGCGGCACCGGCGCCTCACGGGGAAAGGACAGCTCGTCAAGCTGCCGCTCGCCGACGTCGCGTTCGCGATGACGGGCAATCTCGGTTACATCGCGGAGGTGCAGGTAAACGGGACCGAGCGGCGCTCATCCGGCAATTATCTGTACGGCGCTTATGGGTGCGAATTCGAGACCGCGGACGAGCGCCTGGTCTACGTGGCCGCGATCACGAGGCGGCAATGGGACGAGCTCTCGAAGACCACCGGCCTGGCGGACAAGCTCGCGGCGCTCGGGTCGCTGCTCGGGGTCGATCTCGCGCGAGAGGGTGAGCGCTTCCAGGCACGGGAGGCGATCACGGCGGTGCTCGCGCCCTGGTTCCGGCAGCGCAGCGTCGCCTCGATCGCTGAGGTCTTTCACGGCACTGGAGTGTGCTGGGGGCCGTACCAGACCTTCGCGCAGATGGTGGCGGAGGATCCCCGCTGCTCCACCGCCAATCCGCTCTTCTCGATGATCGAACAGCCCGGCATCGGCACGTATCTGGTGCCCGGGTCGCCGCTACAGTTCGCCGCCGCCGCGCGCGACGTGCCGCGGCGCGCGCCCGTGCTCGGCGAGCATACCGACGAGATTCTGGCCGACGTGCTCGGTATGTCGTCGGGCCGTATCGGTGAGTTGCGCGATGCGCGTGTCGTGGCCGGTCCGATCGACCTCGAGTAGACCGCGATGACCAGACGCCGCTCTTCGACGATGCACCGTTTCGCCTGGTCGGACGGCTGGTGGACTCCGGGGTCGAGCTGGAAAGCGCAGGGTCCGGACGGCAGGACGGCGATGACGGCGAGCGCCAATCCCGGGGTAGCGATCAGCGGGTTTGTCGCCTATGCTGGAAGTAGGCGCGGACCTCGTGGAGGACGAGCGACATGATGAGACGAATATACTGCCTGGTACCG
>JAEUMX010000278.1 GCA_016791285.1 Burkholderiales bacterium | reverse complement strand
CTGCAACGGCCCGCCCCACGGCATCCAGGTCGAGCGCGACAAGCTGAACAAGTACGGCCGGGCGCTGCTGGGCTGCACCATCAAGCCGAAGCTCGGGCTCTCCGCCAAGAATTACGGTCGTGCCGTGTACGAGTGCCTGCGCGGCGGACTGGATCTCACCAAGGACGACGAGAACGTCAACTCGCAGCCGTTCATGCGCTGGCGCGATCGCTTCCAGTTCGTGATGGAGGCGGTGCACAAGGCGGAAGCGGAGACCGGCGAGCGCAAGGGCCACTACCTCAACGTCACGGCGCCGTCGCCGGAGGAGATGTACGAGCGTGCCGAGTTCGCCAAGGAACTCGGCGCACCGATCATCATGCACGACTTCCTCACCGGCGGCTTCACGGCCAACACCGGTCTTGCCCGCTGGTGCCGCAGGAACGGCGTGCTGCTGCACATCCACCGCGCCATGCACGCCGTGCTCGACCGCAACCCCCACCACGGCATCCACTTCCGCGTGCTGGCGAAGGCGCTGCGGCTCTCCGGCGGCGACCACCTGCACTCAGGCACCGTGGTCGGCAAGCTCGAAGGCGATCGCGAGGCGACGTTGGGCTGGATCGACATCATGCGCGAACGCTTCGTCAAGGAAGATCGCAGCCGCGGCATCATGTTCGATCAGGACTGGGGTGCGATGCCGGGCGTGTTCCCGGTGGCCTCCGGCGGCATCCACGTCTGGCACATGCCCGCGCTGGTGTCGATCTTCGGCGACGATGCCTGCCTGCAGTTCGGCGGCGGCACGCTGGGGCACCCGTGGGGCAATGCCGCGGGCGCGGCAGCCAACCGCGTCGCGCTCGAGGCCTGCGTCAAGGCGCGCAACGAAGGCCGCGCCGTCGAGAAGGAAGGCAAGGAAATCCTGACCGAGGCCGCCAAATCCAGTCCGGAGCTCAAGGTGGCGATGGAGACCTGGAAGGAAATCAAGTTCGAGTTCGACACCGTCGACAAGCTGGCCGTGGGCCATCGCTGACCGGGCACGTTGAGGACATCAATCATGAGCGAAATTCAGGACTACAAGTCGCGCGTCTCCGATCCCGCGAGCCGCAAGTTCGAAACCTTTTCGTATCTGCACTCGATGTCGGACGCCGAGATCCGCAAACAGGTGGAGTTCGTCGTGAAGCAGGGCTGGAATCCGGCCATCGAGCACACCGAGCCCGAGCACCTGTCCGATTCCTACTGGTACATGTGGAAGCTGCCCATGTTCGGCGAGACCGATGTCGAGCGCATCCTGGCGGAGGCCGAAGCCTGCCACAAGGCCAATCCACGCCATCACGTGCGCCTGGTCGGCTACGACAACTTCAAACAGTCCCAGGGGACGGCCATGGTGGTCTACCGCGGTGCGACGGTCTAGCAGCCAATAGCTTCGGCGACGTCCGCGCAAAGCCCCCGTCGCCGCAAGGTGCCGGGGGCTTTGTTCTCGAAAGGACACGGAAGATGAACGAAGACGTCCAGCAGTACCTGATTCGCGAGGAGCCCTACTACCGCCCGGTCGGCGACGAAGTGACGCTCTACGAGGCGGCGTACTCGGTGCGGATGCCGATGATGCTGAAGGGCCCGACCGGCTGCGGCAAGACACGCTTTGTCGAGTACATGGCGTGGAAGCTCGGCAAGCCTCTCATTACCGTCGCCTGCAACGAGGACATGACGGCCTCCGACCTGGTCGGCCGTTTCCTGCTCGACGCCACTGGCACGCGCTGGCAGGACGGTCCGCTCACGGTCGCCGCGCGCCATGGCGCCGTCTGTTACCTGGACGAAGTGGTCGAAGCGCGCCAGGACACGACCGTCGTGATTCACCCGCTCACCGATGCGCGGCGCGTGCTGCCGCTCGACAAGAAGGGCGAGCTGGTGCGTGCGCACTCGGATTTCCAGCTGGTGATCTCGTACAACCCCGGCTACCAGAGCCTCATGAAGGATCTGAAGCAGTCCACGAAGCAGCGCTTCGGGGCGCTCGACTTTTCCTATCCCGAGCGCGACATCGAGGTCGAGATCGTCACCCACGAGGCGGGCATCGACGAATCGGTGGCGGGCAAGCTGGTGGCGATCGCCGAACGCGCGCGCAACCTCAAGGGCCACGGGCTCGACGAAGGCATCTCGACGCGCATGCTGGTGCATGCCGGCTCGCTGATCGCGCGCGGCGTCGCGCCCATCGACGCGTGCCGTGTGGCGCTGGTGCGGCCGATCACCGACGACCCCGACATGCGCGATGCGCTGGACGCGGCTGTGACGACGTACTTCTAGAGCGTGAATGAGTGAAGGGGTGATCTTCACCTCTCGCCTCTCGCCTCACCACCAAATGTCCGTCCAGCTCGACGACTACGCGGAGCTCCTCACCGAGCTCGGCGACCACCCCGCCGACGTGCTGCGCGCCGCGTGGCAGGAGGCGGCGCGCGTCTTCTCGCCGCGCGGGCTGGAGGCCTATCTGCGCGGCGCGCGGGCGCTCAAGTCCCTGGGCCGCGGCACGGACCTCGTGATCTCGTTCATCCAGGGCGCACCGGAGATCGCGCGCGAGATCGGCGAGGACGCCGTCGACGAGCTGGTGCAGGCGGCCCTCGCGATGGCCTCGAAGACCAGCGGCGCCGTCATCGCACTGGTGTGCGCCACCGCACCGCTCGCGGCGCATCGCCTCGGCGACATCGAGTTGTTCCGCGGCTACCTGCGTCTGCTCGCGCTGTTGCTCGCGCAGGCGCCGCGCGGCGTGCGGCCGATGCTCGATCGGCTCGAAACCCTGCTCACGCAGCTCACCCTCGGCGGGCTGCGACGCTGGGCGACCTGGGGGGCGCAGGCGCACCGCACGGATTTCGAAGCGCAGGTCCGCTACTTCGGCCTGGAGAGTCCCGACGCGCTCGCCGTGCTGCAGAAGGAGCGCCGCGGCACGCTTTTCGTCGATGTGCAGCGGCGCATCGGCATGTACCTGCGCGCGCTGTGGGGCCGTGGCTTTTTGCTGCGCCCCACGAGCGGCGACTTCGAGTCGCGCGAAGGCTACCGCCCGTACATCGCGGACTATGTCATCCACGTGCCCGACGCGTTCGACCCAATCGACGACGTGAGCGGGCTCGAAGTGTTCCGGGCGACTGCCACGCATGCCGCGGCGCACCTTGCCTATACGCGCACGCCGCTCTCCGCCGAGGCACTGACCCCGCTGCAGATGGCCGTGATCGAGGTGATCGAGGATGCGCGCATCGAGGCCCTCGCCATCCGCGAGTTTCCGGGGCTGCGCGAGCTGTGGCTGCCCTTGCACGGCGCTGGCCGCGAGGACAACTCGACGGGCGGGCTGTTGGCGCGGCTTGCCCGGGCGCTGCTCGACGCGGATTACGCTGACGCGCATCCGCTGATCGCGGCCGGTCGCCAGGCCTTCGCGCGGGAAGCGCATCGGCTCGACGACAACCGGCTGTCGTGGGATGTCGGTGTGCGCCTGGCACACGAGCTCGTCGTCGCCGGCGCGCGCTTCAACCCGCGCACGGACGTACCGTCGATCGCGTACCGCGACGACAACCGCTACGTCTGGGAATTCGACGGCATCGAGTACGGCACCGGATCGGCGGCGCTCTACCGCGAGCAGCAGGTGCGCCGGAACGTGAGCGTGATGGAGTTCATCAACGAGATCGACGTCGAGACGGCGGGCGATGACGCGCAGGAAGTGTGGGTGCTCTCCACCGAGCTCTTTCCGTACGAGGATCACGGCGTCAGCTACAACGCAGCCGAAGGCAAGGAACCGGTGGCGGCGCCGCGCCACTATCCGGAGTGGGACTACGCCATCCAGCTCGAGCGCCCGTCGTGGACGACGGTGCTGGAGAAGCGGGCCGGCGCCGGAGACCTCGGCCGCATCGACGCCATCCTCGACCGCCATCGCGTCCTCCTGTCGCGGCTGCGGCACCTGATCGAGGCGCTGCAGCCGCAGGGCGTGCAGCGACTGCGCAAGCAGGAAGACGGCGACGAGATCGACATCAACGCCGCGGTGCTGGCGCTGACCGATCTGCGCAGCGGCGCGAGCCCCGACCCGCGCATCACTCTGCGCAATCTGCGCAAGGTGCGCGACCTCGCGGTGATGGTGCTGCTCGACCTCTCGGAGTCCGCCAACGACAAGGTGCGCGGCGCCGATTACACGGTGCTGGATCTCTCGCGCGAGGCGACCGTACTGCTCGCGCAGGCGCTCGACGGCATCGGCGATCCGTTCGCGATCCACGGCTTCGCCTCCGACGGCCGGCACGACGTGCAGTACTTCCGCTTCAAGGATTTCGGCGCCGACTACGACGATCAGGCGAAGGCGCGCCTCGCGGGCATGACGGCGCAGCTCTCGACCCGCATGGGATCGGCCATGCGCCATGCCGGTACGTTCCTCAAGCGCCAACCGCAGTCGAAGCGGCTGCTCATCGTCGTGACCGACGGCGCGCCCGCCGATGTCGACGTGCGCGACCCGCAGTACCTGCGCCTGGATGCGAAAAAGGCGGTCGAGGAGCTCGCTCGCGCCGGCATCATGACCTATTGCATGAGTCTCGATCCGTATGCGGACGAGTACGTCGAGCGCATCTTCGGCGCGCGGAACTACCTGGTGGTCGATCACGTCGAGCGCCTGCCCGAACGGCTGCCGCTGCTCTACATGGGTCTCACGCGATGAACGCCTCCCCGGCACCGGCTTCGGGTCTTCCGGCCGCTCACCGCCGCCCGCGGTCGCGGGCCTGAAGCGGTGTCTGGAACGCGGAGCGCCACCACGTGTACAGGCAGCTCGAAGAGTTTCCGGCCTATGCGTCGCGGCCCGACCACGTCCCGGCGCGGCGGTACAACCTGTGGCGGCTCGCCGCACTGCGCATCGGGTTGCCCCTGCGGCTCGCCCTGCCCGGACTGAAGGGGCTGGAACTGGTGCTGACCGAACGCGCATGGGTGTGTGTCGACCCGCAAGTCAACGACATGCCTATCATCGCCTGGACCGATTTCCAGGGCGCGGACCGGTCCACGCTGCACGGCCCGGTCCCCTGCGAGGTCAAGTACTTCCACTTCGGGGCCACCATGGTGCGGGCGAAGGTGCTCGACCTGATGGAGTCGCTGCTCGACGAACGCCTGCGCTCGCCCTGACGCAATCTCACGCACAGCCACGACGGAGCCACCCATGCCACACCGCACGACCCTCACGCAGTTCATCATCGAGGAACAGCGCCGCACCGTCGGCGCCACCGGCGATTTCACCGGGCTGCTCACCGACGTCGCCCTCGCCTGCAAGGCCATCGCCAACGCGGTCAACCGCGGCGATCTCATCGGCGTGCTCGGCGAGGCCGGGACCGCGCCGAACGTGCAGGGTGAAACGCAGAAGAAGCTCGACGTGATCGCCAACGACTTGATGCTCCGCAGCAACGAGTGGGGCGGGCACCTCGCTGCCATGGCCTCCGAGGAGCTCGACGACGTGAGCCACATCCCGCCGGAGTATCCGCGCGGCAAGTACCTGCTGCTCTTCGATCCACTCGACGGCTCGTCCAACATCGACGTCAACATCTCGGTCGGGACGATCTTCTCGATCCTGCGCGTGGCGCATCCCGGTGAGACACCGACCGTGGAGGACTTCCTGCAGCCGGGAGTCAAGCAGGTGGCGGCGGGCTACGCCCTGTACGGTCCGTCGGCGATGCTCGTGCTCACCACCGGGCACGGCGTGAACGGCTTCACGCTCGATCGCGACATCGGCGAATTCATCCTGACGCACCCGGGCATGACCGTCCCCGCCGACACTCGCGAGTTCGCGATCAATGCCTCGAACGAGCGCTTCTGGGAGAAGCCGGTGCTGCGTTACGTCGAGGAGTGCCTTGCCGGGCGCGCCGGCCCGCGCGGGGGGGACTTCAACATGCGCTGGATCGCATCGATGGTGGCGGAGGTGCACCGCATCCTGATCCGTGGCGGCGTGTTCATGTATCCGCGCGACACCAAGGACCCGTCCAAGCCCGGGCGCCTGCGCCTCATGTACGAGGCCAATCCGATGGCCTTCGTCGTCGAGCAGGCGGGCGGCATCGCCTCGAACGGGCGCGAGCGGCTGCTGGAGATCCAGCCCACCGAGCTGCACCAGCGCGTCGCCGTGATCCTCGGCTCGAAGAACGAGGTGCAGCGCATCGTCGACTATCACGCGCAGGCCGAGATCGCCGCCGCCTGAACATGGAAACCGATTCCGCCGCCAACCGATACGCCCGCATCGCGCTCACCGTCGTCGAGCACATCGGGCTCCTCATCATCAGCGTCGCGACCATCGTCGCCGGCTACCAGGAAGTGATGGTGATGGTCGAGCACGGGCGGGTGACCCTGGCCGACCTGCTGCTCATGTTCCTCTTCCTCGAGGTGCTGACCATGGTCGGCCTGTACTACCGGTCGGGCAAGCTGCCGGTGCGGTTTCCGCTCTACATCGCGCTCATCGCGCTCGCCCGCTACATCATCCTCGACGTGAAGGAGATCACCGAGCTCAGGATGCTCGCCGTGGCGGGGGCGATACTGCTGATCGCGCTCGCGGTGCTCGTCATCCGCTTCGGTCACGTGCACTTTCCGTACGTGGAGGACGACACGCGCCCGGAGCTGCCGGGCAAGAGCGAGTACGGCCGGGAATGAGGGTTTCGCGTCGACTATAATCCGAGCTTTTCCCGAGCGGGGACATGGACAGGACGCGCATCGGCATCGTCATGGGCAGCGACAGCGACTGGGCGGTGATGCAGCACGCCGCGCGCCGCCTGAAGGCGTTCGAAGTGCCGTACGAGGCGCGCGTCGTCTCGGCTCATCGCACGCCCGATCTGCTCTTCGAGTATGCGCAGAC
>JAEUMX010000199.1 GCA_016791285.1 Burkholderiales bacterium | reverse complement strand
CGCTATCTCGAATCGCTGAACGCCTACGCGCGGCAGTTCGTGCAGCCCGCCTCCAAGCCCGATGTCGATGCCATCCTCGGCATTCCGCCGACGGTCGCGATCGAGCAGCGCACGAGTCGCGGCGGCCACAAGAGCACGGTAGCAACGCTGACCGAGCTGTATCACTTCCTGCGGCTGCTCTTCGTCAAGCTGGGCACCCAGCACTGCCCGACCTGCGACGTGCCGATCGAGCCGCAGAGCTTCGAGTCGATCGCGGCGCGTCTCGCGCGCGACTACAGGGGTCAGCATGTCGGGCTCCTCGCGCCGCTGGTGGTCAATCGCAAGGGCTATTACACCGATCTCGCGAAGTGGGCGGCGGCCAAAGGTCACACCCACCTGCGCGTCGACGGCGAGTTCCTGCCGACCGCACCGTGGCCGCGCCTGTCGCGCTTCCAGGAGCACACGATCGAGCTGCCGGTGGCGGACCTGCACGTCGCGCCCGAGTCCGAGGTCGCGCTGCGCGAGTCGCTCGCACGCGCGCTCGACGTCGGCAAGGGCGTCGTGCACGTGATCGCGCCGCTCGACGGGCTCATGCAGGGTGCAGCCCAGGTGCGCGAAACGGTGTTCTCGACGCGGCGCGCGTGCCCCTCGTGCGGCACGAGCTTCCCGGAGCTCGACCCGCGGCTCTTCTCGTTCAACTCCAAGCACGGCTGGTGTCCGGCGTGCTACGGCACCGGCCTCAAGCTCTCCGACATCGACTGGGACGACGAGCGCGCGAAGACCGGCGCGGAGGATCGCGTGCTCGATTCCTGGCTCGATTGGCTGGAGGTCGACGAGACCTGCCCGAGCTGCGCGGGCCGGCGGCTCAATCCGACCGCGCTGCACGTGCGCTTCCGCGACCGCTCGATCGCCGACCTGACCGCGCTCCCGGTCGACGCGGTAGCAGGCTTCTGCGAAACACTGGCGCTCGCAGGGCGCGACGCCGAGATCGCGCGCGATCTTCTCGCCGAACTGCGCTCGCGGCTTCGCTTCCTGCAGGAGGTCGGGCTCGGCTACCTCGCGCTCGACCGCTCCGCGCCCACGCTCTCCGGCGGCGAAGCGCAGCGCATTCGCCTCGCGGCGCAGCTCGGCTCGAACCTGCGCGGCGTGTGCTACATCCTCGACGAGCCCACGATCGGCTTGCACCCGCGCGACAACCGCATCCTGCTCGACACGCTCGCGAAGCTGGAGGCGAAGGGCAACACGCTGGTCGTCGTCGAGCACGACGAGGATACGATTCGGCGCGCCGAGCACGTCATCGACCTCGGTCCCGGGGCCGGCCGGCTCGGCGGCGAGGTGATCGCCACGGGCAGCGCACGCGAGCTCCAGCGCGATCCGCGTTCGATCACCGGCCGCTTCCTCGGCGAGCCGCTGCGGCATCCGCTGGCACCGCGCCGCGAAGTCGTCCGCGACGGGCAGCGGATCGAGGTGGTCGGCGCGAGTCTCCACAACCTCAAGGACCTCACGGCGCGCTTCCCGCTCGGCCGCCTGACCGTCGTCACGGGCGTGTCGGGATCGGGCAAGTCGACGCTCGCGCGCGATGTGCTGTTCGCCAACCTGCGGCGCATCGTGGCCGGCGAACGAAAGAAGAAGGAAGCACCGCTGGCGGGCTGCCGCGCCTTGCTCGGCTGGGAAAGCGTGAGCCGGGTGCTGGAGGTGGATCAGACACCGATCGGCAAGACGCCCCGTTCGTGCCCCGCCACCTACGTCGGCTTCTGGGATGCGGTGCGGCGCCTCTTCGCCGACACCCGCGAGGCGCGCATCCGCGGCTATACCGCGAGCCGGTTCTCCTTCAACACCGCGGGCGGCCGCTGCGCGGTGTGCGAGGGACAGGGCATCAAGACCATCGAGATGAGTTTTCTACCGAACGTCAAGGTGACGTGCGAAGCCTGCGACGGCGCGCGCTTCGATCCGGAGACGCTGGCAGTAAGGTTCAAGGAGCGAAGTGCCGGCGCGGTGCTCGCGATGAGCGTCGACGAAGCGGTGGACTTCTTCGCGGCGCATCCATCCATCCACCATGCCCTGCGGCTCCTGCAGGACGTCGGCCTCGGCTACCTCACGCTCGGGCAGCAGAGTCCGACGCTCTCGGGCGGCGAGGCGCAGCGCATCAAGCTCGTGACCGAGCTCTCGAAGGTACGCGCGGATGGCACGAGCGCTGCCGCACGCCCGGCGCGGTCGCGGGCGTCGCAGCACACGCTCTACGTGCTGGACGAGCCCACGGTCGGGCTGCACATGGCGGATGTCGAGAAGCTCGTCCGCGTCCTGCACCGCCTGGTGGACGCCGGCAACACCGTGGTCGTGATCGAGCACAACCTCGACCTCATGGCGGAGGCCGACTGGATCCTCGATCTGGGGCCGGAGGGCGGCGAGGGAGGCGGGCAGATCGTGGCCGCGGGCACGCCGGAAGCGGTTGCCTTGCAGGCCGAGCGCTCGCACACGGCGCGCGTGCTGGCGGACTTTCTGGCGCAGCGGGGCGTTTCGCCGCCCCGCGCGTGAGACGTCAGCCGACGATCTTCAGATACGACGCGAGGCCCATCGACAGCTTGCGCGCCTGCAGATACTGCCCCGCGTCTTCCTCGCCCTGGAACGCGCCCTTGACGAAGCGCGGGTGGCCCTGCATGTCGACGCTGTCGCCGAGCACGGTCGAGCCGAGCCGCTCGCCGAACAGGTTGCGATACCCGGCCGCCATCATCGCAAGGCTTTCCTTCTGGTCGCTCACGCCGAGCATCTGCAGCACGCGATCGTGGTAACCGTAAACGTAGCCCAGCGCAAACGGATCCGCGCGGATCGCTGAAGGCACGGCACACGCGAGACTGATCTGCAGCGCGAGGATGTTGCTCACCGCCTGGGTGGCGAAATGGCGGCGATCCGAGGTCTTGCGCGGTATCACGGGATTCATCGGGGCCTCCTTCGTCAGATGTGGCGATTGCGAAACTCGGTGCACGGTCACGGCAAACGATCCCGCGGGTTCCGAGCGCGTTCACGACGTGCCCTCGACCGTGCAAGGC
>JAEUMX010000198.1 GCA_016791285.1 Burkholderiales bacterium | reverse complement strand
TGTATTGGAATGAGCCCGACGGCCACGTGTGGGAGGCCTTGACGGTCAGCTACGCGCGGCAGCCCACGGGGAGTCCTTCCGATCATTGAATACGGGGTAGACCAACCGATGTCCGAAGCCGCCCTCCGCACCGTGAGACTCGCTTCCGGCGAGACCGTCCCGGTCCTCGGCCAGGGCACGTGGCATATGGCCGAGAGCGCGGGGCGGCGAAGCAGCGAGATCGCGGCGCTGCGGCTCGGCATCGAGCTGGGCATGACGCTCATCGACACCGCAGAGATGTACGCCGACGGCGGCGCGGAGAAGCTGGTCGGCGAGGCGATCGCTGGTCGCCGCGACGAAATCTTTCTCGTGAGCAAGGTGCTGCCGCAGAACTCGACCAGAAGGCGAACCATTGCCGCGTGCGAAGGGAGCTTGCGGCGGCTCGGAACGGACCGGCTCGACCTCTATCTTCTCCACTGGCGCGGCCACACGCCCCTGGCGGAAACGCTCGAAGCCTTCGCCAAGCTGATCGGCTCGGGCAAAATCCGCCATTGGGGCGTGAGCAACTTCGACGGATCGGACATGCAGGAGCTCGTTGATCTGGCGGGGGGCGCGGCCGTCCAGACCAATCAGGTGCTCTACAACCTGACCCGCCGCGGCATCGAATACCATCTGCTGCCATGGTCTGCCGCGCGCGGCATTCCGATCATGTCGTACTCGCCGATCGAGCAGGGGCGGATGCTCGGCCACGCGACGCTGACAGCCGTGGCGGCGCGCCACGGCGCGACCCCTGCGCAAGTGGCCATCGCGTGGGTGCTGCGGCAGGACGGGGTCTTCACCGTTCCGAAGGCGGGCACCGCTGCGCACGTTCGGGAGAACCGTGCTGCGCTCGATCTGCGACTGACCGCCGGGGATCTGGCCGACCTCGATCGCGCGTTCTCACCCCCGCGCGGACCGACTCCGCTGGAGGTGCTTTGACATCCTCATCCGCTCGAACGTCCACCCGGCGCGATCCGGGCCGAGGCAATTGCACATGACATGCTCGCACTCTCGAGATCGCGGAGGTGTTCAATGAGGAGACGATTCGCGCCGAAGAAGCGCGCGCGGCGTGTCGCCGTGGCTGCGATGCTCGTGATCCGCGCCAGGCAGGCTCAATCACCGTGCAGGGTGCCCCTCGTTGCCAGATTGCTGTAGTACCGGAGCGCCCCAGGGTGGTACGGCAGAAACCCGTTTTGTGAGAAGTTCGAGCGGACCGTCGCCGCCGCGGCGGGATGGGCCTGCACCAGCGCTTCTCGATTCGCGAACACCGCATCCACGATGGCGTAGGCGAGATCGTTGGGTATGTCCTTGCTGGCCACGGCGAAGTTGTAGAGCCCGACCGTGCGGTAATGCCGCAGCAGCGACGGATAAGCACCGGCGGGAATCACGGACGCGGCAAGCTCCGGCATCGCCAGCCGCAGCGTCACGATCTCGCTTTCGGACAGCGGCACGAAACGCACCGCCTTCTGCGCGTCCAGTGCGGCGAGCGCAGGAAACGGGGCGCCAACGGCGGCCGCCAGCGCGTCCAGCTTGCCCGCCTGCAACTGTGCCGCCATTTCGTCCCATGTGCCGTGGACGAGCTCCGCCTGGATCTTCAACGCCGCCAGGAACTGCGGCATGTAGATCCCGCTGGTGCCACCGCCGGGGCCGACACCGATGCGCTTGCCGGCCATGCCGGCGAGCGATTGAATCGGGGAATCCTTCGGCACGACGAAAGTAAACGGCGTGTCGTACATGGGAAAGAGCGCGCGGATGGACTGAAAGCGCTGCCCATGGGTCCAATCACCCGTTCCGTCCCAGCCGTGGAGGGCGACGCCCATGGTGACGAAGCCGATCTGGACTTCCCCGGACTCGATGAGCTTGATGTTCTCGGTGGGCCCCTCCGTTATCCGCTCGGCGACGGGCAGACCGAGGGCACGGGTGAGCAACTGCGCCAAGGCCGCGCCGTATGCGTGATAAGTGCCGCCCGGTGAGGCAGTGGCGATGATGAGCGAGGGCGGCCAATTCGGCTCAGCGGCTCTTGCGGTGGCGGCGAAGAGCGAGGCTGCGACCAGGGCCGCAGTGATACCGAACGCAGAAAGCCTCATCGCGAAAGCTCCTCATGGCGCCGGGCACGAGGCGTGATCATGCCCGGTCCGTCGCGGTTTCCCATACCCATCGCGGTGTCCTCGTGCGCGGACGCCACCGTCAGCTGCTCGCGACGGGGCTCGCCGGCAGCTCGCCGCCCTCGGCCGTGTCGGCGAGCGGGAGAAGCTCCTCTTCGTAGTCGCCGGCGAGCACGCGGGCCGCCCGGTCGACGTCGAACGCCTTCTCCCACTTGGAGACGACGACCGTCGCGACGCCGTTGCCGATGAGGTTGGTGATTGATCGGGCTTCCGACATGAAGCGGTCGACGCCCAAGAGCAGCGTCAGGCCCGCCACGGGTACCTTGCCGACCGACGACAGCGTCGCCGCCAGGGTGATGAAGCCGCCGCCGGTCACTGCCGCCGCGCCTTTCGACGTGAGCAGCAGAACCGCGAGGATGGTGATCTGATCACCCAGCGTGAGCGGCACGTTCGTCGCCTGGGCGATGAAGATCGCCGCCATCGTCAAATAGATGGATGTGCCGTCGAGGTTGAACGAATACCCGGTCGGTATCACCAGCCCGACCACCGAGCGATGGCATCCGAGGCGCTCCATCTTTTCCATCATTCGCGGCAGCACCGATTCGGACGAAGAAGTGCCGAGCACGATGAAGATCTCTTCGCGGATGTACACGAGAAAGCGCCACAGGCTGAAGCCGGCGAGGCGCGCGACCAGGCCCAGCACGACGAACACGAACAGGAAGCACGTGATGTAGACACCCAACAGCAGTTCGCCGAGCGAGAGCAGCGTGCCCAATCCGTACTTGCCGACGGTAAAGGCCATGGCTGCGCCGGCGCCGATGGGTGCCAGCTGCATGATCATCTCGATGATCCGGAAAAAGACATGCCCGGCTTCGTCGAGGAACTTCAGCATCCACTCGCCGCGCTTCCCGACCCAGTTGAGCGCGATGCCGAAGAGAATGGCAAACAGCAGCACCTGCAGGATCTCGCCCTTCGCGAAGGCATCGACCACCGTGCTCGGAATGATGTTCATCAGGAACTCTTCCGTGGTGTGGGTCTTCGCGGCCGTGGCATAGCTCGCGATCGCCTTCGTGTCGAGAGTCGCGGGATCGACGTTCATGCCGGCGCCCGGCTGCAGAACGTTGACCACGACGAGGCCGATTATGAGCGCGACGGTCGACATTCCCTCGAAGTAGACGAGCGCCTTGATGCCGACGCGGCCGACGTCCTTCATGTGCCCCATCTTGGCGATGCCGACGACCACCGTGCAGAAGATGATCGGCGCGATCAGCATCTTGATGAGCTTGATGAAGGCGTCGCCGAGAGGCTTCAGCGCCTGCCCCGTCTCCGGAAGGAAGATCCCGATGGCGATGCCGATCACGATCCCGCAGAGCACCCGGAAGTAGAGCGTGCTATGGAACGGGCGTTTGCTCATCCTGACCTCCTCTGAATCTTGTTTTTTGCCGCGTTATGGAACCCTACTCCACGCCTCAACCCGGTTCAAGCGTGGCGCTCGGCTCGGGGCGAGATCCGGTTGGCGACGTGACGAAGCGCTTGATAGGATTCCCGAACCGAAGGCAGGCCGCAGGCGGCGAGTCGATGCAGGGAGGGACGAGACGGTGAGCTGGGAGGATAACTTCGGGTTCCGCCTCGCCCGAGGTCAAGCATCCTCGGAAGCGGGCGGGCCAGGCGAGGAGCGGCCGGCGGAGCAGCCGCGCGGGGCGCGCGGCGGTGAGGCCGGTGGCGGGGAGGAACCGGGCGGTCCGGGATGAACGGTGTTGGGTTTCGCAAGCTCAACCCAACCTACGGGATTGTTGCATCACCGGGTAAACTGATCACCGCGTGAAATGGAGATGAAGGCAATGATCGATATTCATGCACTGAGTCCGGATCAGCGTCTGCAGCTCATCGAGCTGCTTTGGGACAGCCTCGGCCCCACCCCGGATGCCATTCCGTTTACGAATGAGCAGCGTGCGGAACTGGACCGTCGCCTCGACGATCTCGATCGAGAGGGGCCTGTCGGAATTCCTGCAGAGCAGGTATTGAACGGCCTCGACAAGCTCCGGAAGTGAAGCCGGTCCTATTCCGGCCTGCGGCGGAAGCGGATGTCGGCGATGCCTACGTCTGGTACGAGCGTCAGCGCCCCGGGCTTGGCGATCAGTTTCGGGCTGAGCTGAAAGCGACGCTCCAACTCATCGCGGAACGGCCCGAGCTCCTTCAGGTTCTCCACCGCGATACTCGCAGGGCGCCGCTGCACAGGTTTCCCTATTCTGTCTTCTACCGGGTTTATCCGGAGGCGATCGTCGTCGTCGCGTGTATGCATGGTCGCCGCAGCCCCGAGCGCTGGCATTCCAGACGGTGATGAGCGCTGGCGGGAGCCAAAACACAAGGGAGAGGCGGGCTCGTCGCGCAGCCGTCGAGCGTTTCGCACTGGATTACAATAGGCGCTCACGAGGAGTCTGCCATGCCCATCTACGAATACGCCTGCAGCAAGTGCGGCCACGAGTTCGAGAAGCTGGTCCGCAACGGAACCGTTCCGGATTGCCCGAGCTGTCGCTCGACCGAGCTCGAAAAGAAGCTGTCGGTGTTCTCGGCCCCCGGGGCGGGCGCCGGGGGCGGGCACGTTCACGCCGGCCCGTGCGGCAGCTGCGGCCACCCCGACGGCCCGGGGTCCTGTGCGCTGAACTGACGCTGCCCCTTGCGCAGGTGTTGGGTTTCGCAAGCTCAACCCAACCTTACCCGCTATCGCGCGCGCTCCGAAAGGAGCCTTCTCGCGTCCGCTCTGAGGGCGTTGTCGATCGCCTTCCGAAACGCGGTGACGTAAACCATCTGGTTGCGGTGGGTCATCGAGTATTCGGGCAGGACCCCGTCGACCGG
>JAEUMX010000190.1 GCA_016791285.1 Burkholderiales bacterium | reverse complement strand
CGCTTCCGATACCGGCGCGGGTTGCCGTCGAACCCGACCCCAGCATGCCGCAGATGCAGATGCGTTCGGCCTGGTGGAGCTACCCCGACGCGCAGCTGATGCAGCAGGCGGGGCTCAACATCTTCCACCGACTGTTCTCGGATGCGGGACCGGCAGCAACCGTCGACCGGCCGACTATCACGATCGTCCTCAAGGGCGATTCGTCATTGAATCCAACGCTGAACGAATACTATGCGAACGCGACCGCAACCGTGTTCGCAGGAGCCGACGCCTACGCGATGCCCATCGCAGCGTTCAACGGCAACGGCAAGGCCTCGCAGTCGAACTATTCACGCAGCGGCATCCTGGAAGCTTACGAAGCCGCCTTCGCGCAGATCGCCAACGATATGCTGGCGGACAAACAACTGCTCGCGCGCCTTCAGGCGCAAGCCCGAAAGTAAGAAATGTCGCGCCTACCGGAGAAACCCGCGTAGCCCGATATCTGTCACACGCTCCGAGTGTGGACGGAAGAGGGAGAAGCATGCGATCACCGTCGGGCGTGCTTGCCGCGGCCTTCCTGCTGTCGATTTGCGTGACCGCCTGCCAGACGGTGCCGCCGCCGCGCCCCGTGGTGATCGCTCCCGCGGGCGTGGAGCTGCCCATGGCCGCAACGGTGCTGTTCGAGGTCGCACCCGATCAGCGCGACTTCAACGTTTCCGCCTTCGGCCCTTACGTCTGGAGTTACCGCGAGTCGCCCTTGATGAAGGCTGCCGCGCTCGAGATGATGCGCGACATGTTCTCCGACGTGGTGCTGTCCGAAGGTCCGACCGAGAACGGCGTGGTGTTCCAGATCAGCGGATACACGTCGATCAACCCTGCCATCTCCACCTACTTCGCTACCGCTGTCGCCGATGTGTTCGTGCGTACGGAAGTCGGTGAGCGACAGATCGGCAAGTACCGGGGAACGGGGCGCGCCTGGGGTCGGATCTATTCCTACCCTCCCCTGCAGGCGGCGTACGCGACGGCCTTCAGCGAGCTGAGTCGGCAGATGCTGGCGGACCCGGCACTCATGAAACGCGTCAAGTCGGAGGCGGCCCGCCCGCCTGCTCGCGCGTCAGTGGATCCCGATCGGTCTCAGTAAGCCCGCGGCATCGAGCGCCGCGGCGCGCACAGTTGCCAGGGACGCGAGCTCGCCGGCATAGCGACCGAGGCGTGTTTGCAGGTGCGCCCTTTGCGCCGGCGAGAGGGTGCGCTCGATGTCGACCACCATCGCCACCGTTTGCTGCCTCTGCTCACGCAAGGCGGCTTCGTATTCGGGCGAACGTCCCTGGTCCCATTCGATCATCCACGCCTCGAGCGCAGGTGCAAGCGTCGCGGCCGTGCGCTGTTGCGCGAGCAGCACGACCAGCGCGCGCTGGCGGCGCTGGCGGTCCGCAAGGCGCAACGCATTGATCAGGGGGATGCCAGAGTATAGCTGCGCCATGCGGGTGCGCTGGGCCTCGGAGAGCGGTCCCACCCACTCTTCCACGAGCTCGGTGGTGCGCTTCAGGCGCTGCCGGCGCTGCACCTCGGGCGTTACATCCACGTACTCCGCTGCAAAGGCGTCGTTGTCGCGTCGCAGCGTCGCCTCGAAATGGGCGATCTGCGCCGGGGAGAGCGAACGCAACACTTCCGCGGCACGGGGAGCGGCATGTTGCGCCAGCGCTTCGTACCGCAGGCGCGCAGCATGGAGTAGCCACTCGATGTCGGTTTCGCCGATCGAACCGCCGACGCGCTCGCGCGCCTCCATGAGCACCGCGGCATATCGCGAGAGTTCCTCGCTTCGATGCCACGCCGTGGTCGAGTCGAGCGTCGCCTTGAGCTGTTCCCTCTGCTCGCTTGCGAGGGCGAAATAGTCATCCGCCTTCCAGAGAAGATAGAGATCGAGGTTGTTGTAGGCAATCTTCACCGAACTGCAGCCGGCGAGCGCAAGCAGAACAGCGGTGAGCAGGCTCCACGGCAGCAGTCGGCCGTGGCCGACCGCCCGGACTCGAGTCGGAAAGTGCATGAAGCCTTTGACGGCTTTCAGCCGCCGAGTTCGAATCGGAAGCCGGGATCGAGCAGCGGCGCGAGCTCGGAGCCGGCAAGCGGCCGTGCAATCAGAAAGCCCTGCGCTTCGCGGCAGCCCTGACGGCGCAGGAAAGCGAGCTGCGGGAGCGACTCGACGCCAACCACCCTCGCCTCGAGCGCAAGGCCGTGGGCGAGCTGCAGCAGCCCCGTGGCCACGGCCGCTTCGTCCGCGTTCGCCGGCACATCGCGGAAGACGCCGAGGTCCACTTTCATGCGATCCACGCGCAGGCGGCGGAGCGTAAGCAGCGCTTCCGGCCCGATCTTGAAGCGCTCGGCGGTAATCCGCACGCCGAGCGCGCGCAGCCGCCCCAGACTGGCTTCGATGTCGCCTGCGAGATCGAGGGTTTCGACATCGAGCTCGAGCTCGAGGCACGCGCCGGGCAGACCGGTCGCCGCGAGCACCTCCTCGATGAGCGCTGGCAGAAGTTCGAGCGCGCGCTCCTTGGCCCCGAGATTGACGGCCACGACGCGCGGTCGGACACCCATTCGCTGCCAGGTCGCGGCGGCCTGGCAGGCAGTCTGTACCACCCACTGCGCCAGCGGCACCATGAGCCCGCTCTCCTGCGCGAGCGCAATGAAGCGCTCGGGGGGCAGCAGACCTTCCTTTGGATGACGCCAGCGGGCGAGCGCCTCGCAGCCGACCAGTTCCCCGGTAACGATATCCACGCGCGGCTGGTAATGCAGCTCGAACTCACCGCGGTCGAGTGCCTGTCGCAGCTCCGATTCCAGATTCAAGCGGCGGCTCGCTGCCTGATGCGCGGCCTCGCCGTGGAAGTGAAAGGTATTGCGTCCGGCTGCCTTGGCCTCGTACATGGCTGCATCGGCGTGGCGAAGGAGCGTCTCCGGGTCGTCACCGTCACCCGGTGCGACGGCGATGCCGATGGACGGCGTGACGGCCAGCTCGTGGGATTCGACCCGGAACGGTTCGGCCAGCAGGTCGAGGATCTTGCGCGCGACGACGGCAGCATCCCGTTCCTTGCCGACCTCCGGCAGCACCACCACGAATTCGTCGCCACCCACGCGGGCGACCGTGTCGCCTTCGCGCAGCACGCGCTTCAGCCGGTCGGCAACGGCCACCAGCAGCTTATCCCCGACCTCGTGCCCCAGCGTATCGTTGATGGCCTTGAAACGATCGAGATCCACGAACATCACCGCGACATTGCGTTCGCGGCGGTGGGCGAGCGCCAAGGCCTGGCCCAGCCGGTCCTTGAGCAAGCGCCGGTTCGGCAGGCCCGTCAGTACGTCGTGATTGGCGAGGTGCCGTGCCCGCTCTTCGGCCTGGCGCCGCTCTCCGACCTCGACGCGAAGCTTTTCGTTGGTCGAAGCGAGCTCGGCGGTGCGTTCGCGGACGCGTCGCTCCAGTTCGTCGCGCGCACGCTCCAGTGCTTCCTTCGCCTGTCTTTGCTCGCTGATGTCCTCGACCACGAAGATCCAGCCGCGCTCATGGTCGAGGGGGTCGAGGGGGGTGCCGAGCAACCGCGCCCAGAAGAGACTGCCATCCTTGCGGCGCAACTGCATGTCGCCCTGAAACGGCGCGGCCCCGGGTTGGGCCGAATAGAGGGCGCGCCCCATGCGCTCGAACCCCTCCTCGCTCGGAAAGATGATCCGGGTCGACTGCCCATTCACCTCTCCCGGTGCATAACCAAAGATCGCTTCCATCCGCGGGTTCGTGCGGACGAGGCACCGATTGCGCAGCAGCGCGATGCCCACCGTGGCATGGTCGAGCAACTGTTGCTGCTCGCGGACGAGTTGCCGCAGCGATTCCTGGGTCAGCCGACGCTCGCTGACGTCCTCGGCGATCCAGATCGTGCCCTCGGAAAGCTTCGAGGGAGAGACCGCTTTAGCCAGCAGGCGGCACCAGAACTCGTCGCCGCCGCGTCGGCGCATGCGCCATTCGAGATCCACGGTCTCGCCGGCGGCGAGTCGCGGAGCCGCGATCGCACCGAGGTCGTCGAAACTCTCACGGCTGGGAAAGAGAATCGCGCCCTCCTGACCGGCGAGATCGGCAGGGCCGTAACCGAACATGCCGGCAAACCGGGTATTGCAATGCAGGACCCGACGACCGCGGGTGAACAGGATCCCCACCCACGCGTTCTGCAGGATGGCTTCGTACTCAAGCGCGGTGCGCCGCCGTTCGAAACGCGGAAGGGCGGCGCGGACATGGTCGTCAGCGGGGATGTTGCTGGCCCTGAACTGATCGGAGACGGCCATCAATTGCGACTTTTTCAAGCTACGTCGCCTTCAAGAGGGCCGGCGGAGTGCCGGGGACGCGCAGTGCGAAGCGGATTATATGCCT
>JAEUMX010000160.1 GCA_016791285.1 Burkholderiales bacterium | reverse complement strand
GGCGGTATTGCGCGGATACGGCAGCTTGCCCTTGGCGATGTCCTCGAAGCTGACCTTCTGGAACTTGTCCTTGGCCGTGTAGACGCCGACGCCAGTGAAGGTTGGCGCCATCCGAGAATCGCCGACCGGAGCCTGACCGTCGCGGACGAACTGAAAGTACAGGTACGGCTGCACCACTGCACTGCCGGCGCCGACGATTTCGTGATCCACTTCGATCAGATAGGAGCTGCGGTGGAAGCGGTAGATCTTGGTGACTCGCACGCCGCCGCCCGCGGCGTCGAGCTTCATCTCCACCACGTCGGCACCGTCGGCGAGGCGATAGGCTTTCTCGCGCGGAACCCATGTGCTCTTGTGATTCGGCAATCCCTCTCCGATCAGACCCGACTGCGCGAAGTAGCTCCTCCCGTTGGCTTCACCCAGCAGCTGGAATGGCTTTTTCAAGTCATCGTTGTCGCCCTGCTTGAGCAATTCGAGGCGGCGCAGATCGCCGCCGGCAGTGCTGATCTCCACCCGCATAAGATCGGTCACGACCTCGACGGCTTCGCCCGTGGCCAGAGGCTCGGCCTGCGGCGCGGCGGGAATGGGACCGCCCGACTTGATCGCCCCGCTCGGTGCCGGTACTTCGCCCGGCTTCGCTCCGCCCGCGTCCGTTGCGGCGGGCGCCGTCGTCTCCGCGCCCGGAACCGGCCGGGGCGTGGCGTGTTGCCGCTGCCAAGCGTCGTGCAGGAGGAACAACGAAACCGTGAAGACGAGGAGAAGAACGATGCGCTGCGTGTCCATTGCGCTTCAGAATTCAGGGAACAGGATCAAAGCCTCCGGGATGCCACGGATGGCACCGCAGGATGCGCGTGACGGCCAGCCAGCCACCGCGCAGCGCGCCATGCTTGAGCACGGCCTGCCTCGCATACTCCGAGCAGGACGGCGCGAAACGGCACGACGGAGGATAAAGCGGGCCGATGACAATTTGATAGAGCCTGATCAAGCCGACAAGGAATCGCGACATCTGGCTATCGCCGAAAGCACCTCGATCACCTCCGAATGCGCGCCGCCGCCTGTTCGGCCCTCGCGGCCGGGGCGAAACCGGAGCACTACGTCCAGCCCGGCGAGGTTGAATTGCGCGGCTCGGAACTGTTCCCGCACCCAGCGCTTGCACTGATTGCGATCGACCGCCCGGCGCGCGGCCTTACGTCCGATTACGATGCCGAGCCGGGCGAATCCCAACTCGTTCGGTCGCGCGTATCCCTCTACCGAGGGTCGACGCACGATCGCCGGGGTGCGCAGAACGGCCCGGAATCGATCCTGGCCGGAGAGGCGTTGGGCCTTGCGCAGTCGCCCCAGGGTCGCGCCTCGGCCTAAACCGCCAGTCGATGGCGGCCCTTGGCACGACGGGCATTGATGATCGCGCGACCGCCCCGGGTGCGCATGCGCACCAGAAATCCATGGGTGCGCTGACGGCGGACTTTCGAGGGGTGGTAGGTGCGTTTCATTCGATCTGGCCTTATCGGTCAAAAAAGCTCGTCATTACAACCTCGGACGAGCATGCCTGTCAATCCCTGCGCCCGCTCTGTGGATAACTTGCTCGCGAAAAGGTAAAATCCGCCCTTCGTCACACCCGCGTGCCCTTGCTGAATAAGTTAAAAAGTTTAAATGATTCAAATAGATAACTTCTGGCAAGCGTGTCTCGCCCGCTTTGAGGCAGAACTTTCCCCACAGCAGTTCAAGACCTGGATCAAGCCCTTGCGCCTGACCCCAAACGGCGAAGGGTTCGTGCTCTGGGTGCCGAACCGCTTCGTCCTGCAATGGGTACGCGACCGGTTTCTGAACGCGATCCTGAGCCATGCTGCGCAATACTTTGGCCGTCCCATGGCCATCGATATCGCACTTTCGCCCGCGCCCGCTGCCGAGCGCGAAGCGCCGTCGCTGCCGGCGCAGAGCGAACGCACCCAGTCACCGGCCGGGCGTGAGCAATCCCGGCTCAACCCGCTCTTCTGCTTCGACACCTTCGTCACGGGAAAAGCCAACCAGCTCGCGCGCGCGGCCGCCATCCAGGTGGCCGAACGACCGGGAGCCGCCTATAACCCGCTGTTTGTCTATGGCGGCGTCGGACTCGGCAAGACACACCTGATCCAGGCGATCGGCAATCTCCTGAGCGAACGCAACGCCGCAGCCAAGGTTCGCTACATCCACGCCGAACAGTATGTCTCGGATGTCGTTCGCGCGTACCAGCACAAGGCCTTCGACGATTTCAAGCGCTACTACCACTCGCTCGACCTGCTGCTCGTCGACGACATCCAGTTCTTCGGTGGCAAGAGCCGCACGCAGGAGGAGTTCTTCTACGCTTTCAACGCTCTCATCGAATCGCACAAGCAGGTCATCATCACCTGCGACAGCTATCCGAAGGAAATCAATGGGATAGAGGATCGTCTGATCTCCCGTTTCGGCTGGGGTCTCACCGTGGCCGTCGAGCCACCGGAGCTCGAGATGCGGGTCGCGATCCTGCTGAAGAAGGCCGAGGCAGAAGCCGCGAAGCTCGACGAGACGGTCGCATTCTTCATCGCGAAGCACATCCAGTCGAACGTTCGCGAGCTCGAGGGGGCGCTGAAGCGGGTTCTCGCCTATTCCCGCTTCTCCGGACTACCGCTGACCGTGGATCTAACCCGCGAAGCGCTGAAGGATCTGCTTGCGGTCCAGAGTCGCCAGATCTCGATCGACAACATCCAGAAGACCGTGGCCGACTACTACAAGATCAAGGTCTCGGAGATGTATTCGAAGAAGCGCTCACGCACCGTGGCACGGCCACGTCAGATGGCGATGGCGCTCGCCAAGGAGCTCACGCAATTGAGCCTGCCCGACATCGGGGAGGCATTCGGTGGCCGCGATCACACGACGGTACTGCACGCGTGCAGGAAGATCGCCGAGTTACGATCCAGCAACAACGACATCACCAGGGATTTTGCGGCGCTGCTGCAGGTTCTGCGCAGCTAGAAAACATGTACATGAGGTGTACATGAACTGTGAGTAAGTGGGGTCCACACTCTGGCCCCGCAGTTTGCTCACAATTCATCCACAGCAGTCGGACGGCCTTATACGGGAGGTTGGGTGCAGTGCAAGCTCTTCACTCGATTGCGATTGTTCCGGTTGTGCGCGAATACGCCACTGCTTATTAACTTCTACTAAAGAAATAAACGAATGAAGCTGATCCAGACACCGCGCGACGCACTATTGAAACCTCTGCAGGCGGTCACCGGGATCGTCGAGCGCAAACACACCCTGCCTATCCTTTCGAACGTCCTGCTCGAGCGCAAGCCGGGCGTCCTCAACCTGACCGCGACGGATCTCGAGATTCAGGTGATGACATCCAGTGCTTGTTCCGTCGACGGCGAGGACATCGCGATCACCGTATCGGCGCGCAAGCTCCAGGACATCCTTCGCTCACTCCCGGATCCGGTCCAGGTGAGTCTCGAGCTCGCGGACAACAGACTGCACGTCAAGGCCGAGCGCAGCCGCTTCAATCTGCAGACGCTGCCGGCGCAGGATTTTCCCCGCATCGCGGAGGGTGCCGAGATCGGCGCGAGCTTCACGCTGCAGCAAGGCGCGTTGCGTCATCTGCTCGCGCTGGTCCAGTACGCCATGGCGCAACAGGACATTCGGTACTACCTGAACGGGCTTCTCATGATCGTAGAAGGCGGTGCGGTCACCGTGGTGGCAACCGACGGCCATCGCCTGGCACTCGCCACCCTGTCCACTGCAGAGAGCACCGCGCGTGAGGAGGTCATCGTGCCGCGCAAGGCCGTGGTCGAGTTGATCAAGCTCCTGGCCGAGAGCGAGGAACCGGTGCGGATCGACGTGCTCGGCAACCAGGTACGGTTCAGCTTCGGCACGACGCTTCTCGTCACCAAAGTCGTGGATGGCAAGTTTCCCGACTACAAGCGGGTAATCCCCGGCGGCTACCAGAGGCAATTCCAGATCGACCGCCAGGTGCTGCTGCAGGCGTTGCAGCGGGCCGCGATCCTGTCCAACGAGAAGTTCCGCGGCGTGCGCTGGATCCTGTCCCCCGGGACGCTGTGCATTGCCTGCACCAACACCGAACAGGAGGAGGCGCAGGAGGAGCTCGAGATCGACTACCAGGGCGAGACGCTCGACATCGGTTTCAATGTCACCTACCTGACCGATGTGCTGTCGAATCTCGATGCGCCGACCGTGGCATGCGCGCTGGGCGATGCCAACTCGAGCGCCGTGCTGACCGTTCCAGGCAGCGAGGGTTTTCTCTACGTCGTCATGCCGATGCGCATCTGACGCCAATCTCCCGGACAATAATCCATGGTCGACAGCGGCGCACAGGCGCAAGACGGAAACTACGATTCGAGCAGCATCAAGGTACTGAAGGGGCTGGATGCGGTGCGCAAGCGGCCCGGCATGTACATCGGCGACACCTCCGACGGCAGCGGCCTGCATCACATGGTGTTCGAGGTGGTCGACAACGCCATCGACGAGGCGCTGGCGGGTTACTGCGACGAGATCACGGTGGTGATTCACCCCGACAATTCAGTCAGCGTCATCGACAACGGTCGCGGCATTCCGACCGACATCCATCCTGCCGAAGGCCGGTCGACGGCGGAGGTGGTGATGACCGAGCTCCATGCCGGTGGCAAGTTTGGCGACAACGCCTACAAGATCTCGGGCGGCCTGCACGGGGTCGGCGTATCGGTCGTGAACGCGCTTTCCGAATGGCTGCGCCTGACCATCAAGCGCGACGGCGAGGCCCACTTCGTCGAGTTCCGGCTCGGCGTTCCAGTCGAACCGCTCAAGGTCATCGGCAAGACCGAGCGCCGGGGCACCGAGGTGCACTTTCTCGCCGCCAAGGAGATGTTCGGCAACGTCGAGTATCACTATGACATACTCGCTCGCCGCCTGCGGGAGCTCTCGTTTCTGAACAACGGCGTGCGCATCCTGCTCTCCGATCAGCGCAGCGCGAAGGAAGACCATTTCGCCTTCGTCGGCGGTGTGAAGGGCTTCGTCGAGTACATCAATCGCAACAAGAACGTCCTTCATACCCATGTGTACCATGCACTCGGGACGCGCGACGGCATGACGGTCGAGGCCGCCATGCAGTGGAACGATTCCTATCAGGAGTCGGTGCTCTGCTTCACCAACAACATCCCACAGCGCGACGGCGGCACGCATCTCACGGGTCTGCGCGCAGCGATGACGCGCACACTGAATCAGTACATCGACCAGAACGAGCTGGCGAAGAAGGCCAAGGTGGAAACCACCGGCGACGACATGCGCGAAGGCCTTACCTGCGTGCTGTCGGTGAAGGTGCCGGAGCCCAAGTTTTCATCGCAGACCAAGGACAAGCTGGTGTCCTCCGAGGTGCGGCCCGTGGTCGAGGAGGTCGTGGCCGAGTCCCTGATGGCGTTCCTGCTCGAGCACCCGGTGGAGGCCAAGGTGATCACGTCGAAGATCATCGACGCAGCGCGCGCGCGGGAAGCCGCGCGCAAGGCGCGCGAGATGACACGCCGCAAGGGGGTGCTGGACGGGATGGGTCTGCCCGGCAAGCTCGCCGACTGCCAGGAGAAGGATCCGGCGTTAAGCGAGCTGTATCTCGTCGAGGGCGATTCGGCGGGCGGCTCCGCCAAGCAGGGACGCGACCGCAAGTTCCAGGCGATACTGCCGCTCAAGGGCAAGATCCTGAACGTCGAGCGCGCGCGCTTCGACAAGCTCATCTCCTCGCAGGAGATCGCGACCTTGATCACCGCGCTCGGCACCGGGATCGGCAAGGACGAGTACAAGCCGGAGAAGCTGCGCTACCACCGTATCATCATCATGACCGACGCGGACGTCGATGGCTCCCACATTCGCACGCTGCTCCTCACCTTCTTCTACCGCCACATGCCGGAGCTCGTCGAGGGCGGCCACATCTACATCGCGCAGCCGCCGCTCTACAAGGTGAAGCACGGCAAGCAGGAGCGCTATCTGAAGGACGATCACGAGCTGAAGCAGCATCTCCTGCAGCTCGCGCTCGACGACGCGGAGCTCACGCCGGCCGCGGGTGCTGACCCGATCGGGAGCGAGCCGCTCGAGCATCTGGCGAAGGAGTACCTCCTGGCGGAGGCCGTGATCGAGCGCGTGGGGCGCCGCATCGATCCGCTCGTGCTGCACGCGCTCATGCAGCACGCCGCGATCACGCTCGACGATGCCGATACGGCGGCGGCCGCCGCTCGCATGCTCGCGGCGTCGGTCGGGAGCGCGGACCTGCAGATCGAGGCCCGCTACGACGAGCGCACGGAATCCCAGGTGCTGGTCATCCGACGCCTGCAGCACGGCAACTACCGCACCACCTTTCTCGATCGGGACTTCATTCAGAGCGGAGACTACGCGCAGCTCGTCGGCACCGGGTCGGTGCTCCAGGGACTGATTCGGGAAGGTGCAACGGTGCGCCGCGCCCAACAAAGTCGGTCCATCGCAAGCTTCAGCGAAGCGCTGGAATGGCTGCTCGACGAGGCGCGCCATGGCCTCGCGATCCAGCGCTACAAGGGGCTGGGAGAGATGAACCCCGAACAGCTGTGGGAGACGACCATGGACCCCGCCAAGCGCATCCTGCTGCGCACGCAGATCGAGGACATGATTTCCGCCGACGAGATCTTCAGCAAGCTGATGGGCGACGTCGTGGAGCCGCGGCGGGAATTCATCGAGGCGAACGCGCTCGGGGTGCGAAACCTCGACGTCTGACCGCTGCCCATCGCGGACGAGAGCTCAGCTGCCGTCCGCCTTGCCGCCCCGCGCCTTCGCCGGACCGACGCTCTTGCGCGCCGTGTCCTTCCTTTCTGGCTTCGGCGCCCGCGGGGCGAACTCGAAGCCGATCTTGCCCTGCGCCTGAGCCACCAGATACGCCTTGAACTTGCGGCCGTTGCGTTTGCTGACGAAGTTGGTGAGAAGGTCGGTTCGGCCCTCGTTCAGCAGTTTCGTCATCTGCTCGCGCGAGATCTCCTGTTGCAGGATGATCTTCCCGGATCGGAAGTCGCAGCGCTTGCGCGGCGTATTCGCGCACAGATAGCTCAAGTTGTGCTCGTAGACCTCGGCACCACACTTCGGGCATGCACCTAGCGGTTCCTGCCCCGTGAAGTCGATCTCGTCCGGCTCGTCGTCGTCCTGGCGACTCTGGCCGAAATCGAACTCGAGCTTGTGGTTTTCCCCCTCCTCGTCGCGGACAATGCGCAGGATCGCTGCGAAGGGCCGACCCAGCTTGGAGCGGAAGCCCTGCAGCGGTCCCAGCTCGCGCCTGGCCAGCAGCGTTTCCACTTCCTCGACCTCGAACTGGCGCCCGCCCGGGGTCTTGGTAATGGAAAAACCGCATCGATCGCACGCGAAGCGGCGGTAGTTCTCGCGCACGACGCCTCCACAGGTCGGGCAGGCGGTGCGCAAAGTGGCGTAGTCACCCGGGACCGTGTCGCTGTCGTACTCCTTGGCGCGCTTCACGATCTCTTCGGTCATGCGTGCGATCTCGGCCATGAAGGCCTCGCGCTTGAGCCGCCCCCGTTCCATCTGGGCCAGCTTGTACTCCCATTCCCCGGTCAGTTCCGGCTGCGTGAGCTCGCTCACGCCGAGGCCGTGCAGCAGCGTCATAAGCTGAAACGCCTTCGCGGTCGGAACGAGCTCACGACCTTCACGCAGCAGATACTTCTCGCCGATCAGCCCCTCTATGATCTGTGCCCGCGTCGCCGGTGTGCCGAGCCCTTTCTGCGCCATCGCCTCGCGCAGCTCGTCGTCGTCGACGAGCTTGCCTGCACCCTCCATGGCAGTCAGCAGGGTTCCTTCGTTGTAGCGCGGGGGAGGTTTCGTTTGCAGCGCGACGGCCTCCACCACCTCGGCGCGTGGCTGCTCGTCGCGGGCGACGGCGACGAGATTCGCGTCTTCGTCGGCCGCTTCCTTGCCGTAGACCGCAAGCCAGCCTGGGTTCACCAGAACCTTCCCTTCGGTGCGGAAGCAGTGCGCTTCCACACGCGTGACGCGGGTGGTGATGAGATACTCCGCGGCCGGAAAGAACACCGCCAGGAAGCGCTTCGCGACGAGATCATAGATGCGCTGCTGCACTTCGTTCAGACCCTTGGCGGGCAGCGGTGTCGGGATGATCGCAAAATGGTCGCTGATTTTCGCGTTGTCGAAGACGCGCCGGTTCGGACGCACCCACTTCTCTCCGAGAACCTGCGCGGCGAACCTCGCATATGCATCGACCTGACCCATGGCCGCCAGGGTGCTCGTGACCGTCCCGAGGTAGTCGTCCGGGAGGTGCCGGGAATCGGTGCGCGGGTAGGTCAGCACCTTGTACTTCTCGTACAGCTCCTGGGCGATCGACAAGGTCGTCTTCGCGGAAAAGCCGAACCGACCGTTCGCTTCCCGCTGCAGCGACGTGAGGTCGAACAGCAAGGGAGAGAGCTGGGTGCTCGGCCTGGCCTCGTCGGTGACGGTGCCGGTCTTGCCGCGGCACGCGGCAACGACCGCAAGCGCCTCCGCCTCGTGCCAGATCCGGGTGTCCTTACGCTCCGGATCGTCCTCGTCGCGCTTGAACTTGGGATCGAACCACTTGCCGTCGTACGTGCCGGCCTGCACGGCGAAGCTCGCCCGCACCTCCCAGTAATCGCGCGGCACGAAACCCTTGATGGACTTCTCGCGGTCGACGACGATCGCGAGCGTCGGCGTCTGCACGCGGCCCACGGTGGTCAAGTAGAAGCCGCCGCCCTTCGAGTTGAACGCGGTCATCGCCCGTGTGCCGTTGATGCCGACGATCCAATCCGCCTCCGAGCGGCTGCGCGCAGCGCTCGCCAGCGGCTGCATAGCCTCGTCGTCGCGCAGCTTGGCGAACCCCTCGCGGATGGCGGCCGGGGTCATGGACTGCAGCCACAGCCGGCGGATCGGCTGCGACGCGCGCGCCGCCTGCACGATGTAGCGAAAGATGAGCTCGCCCTCGCGTCCGGCGTCGCAGGCATTGATGAGCTCGATCACGTCCTTGCGCCGAATGAGCTGCTTTAGCAGCCGGAGACGGTCGGCGCTCTTCGCGATCGGATGCAGGTCGAACTCCGGCGGAATCACCGGCAGATGCGCGAAGCTCCACTTGCCGCGCTTCACGTCGTACTTCTCGGGAGCCGCGATCTCCAGGAGGTGGCCTACCGCCGACGACAGCAGGTACCGATCCGACTCGAAGTAGCCGTCGTGCTTGGCGAAACCGCCCAGCGCCTTCGCGATGTCGTTGGCGACGGAGGGCTTCTCCGCGATGATCAGCCGCTTGCCGGCCGCGGACTCACTGGCCTGCAGTTCGACGGATTTGCGCGGGCTGCGGCGTGGTGAGGAAGCCATAGGAGAGGGGGACGGGGATGCGGCCGGCCGGGAACGGCTGGGAATGATAAGCGCACGAATTCAGGCGGCGCAAGGCCGGCTCGGGCGGTCGGGGGGGGGGGCGAATGGCTGCGGTGGGCCGTTTCAGGCACGGCGCTGATACAGACCGCCCGGCAGTGCCGCCACCCGCCCGGCGAGCTCCAGTGCGAGCAATCCCGCGGTGACCGCTTCCGGCGGCAGACCGCTGCGGCTGCAGAGGGCATCGACGCCGACGGGGTCGTAGCCAACGTGGCGAAGCAGCAGCGCGACCTCGGGGTCATCGCCGGCGTCACCGGCGTCTTCCCCGGGGGCGGGCGCTCGCGGCGAGGCTCCGACCCCCAGTTCCTCCAGAATGTCGGCTGCGTTTTCAACGAGCTTTGCGCCCTGCTTGATGAGCGCGTGACACCCCTTCGTGAGAGGCGAGTGAATCGAGCCGGGAATGGCGAACACCTCACGGCCCTGCTCGAGGGCGCACCGCGCAGTGATCAGCGAGCCGCTCTGCACGGCCGCTTCGACCACGAGGCAGCCACGCGCCAAGCCGCTGATGATGCGGTTGCGCCGCGGAAAGTTGCCGGGGAGTGCGCGGGTGCCGAGCGCGAACTCGGTGACGAGCGCGCCTTTTTCCAGAATGGCCGCGGCGAGATCGCGATGGCGCGCCGGATAGATGCGGTCGGGACCGGTACCGACGACGGCGACGGTGCCGGCCTGACCGGCCAGTGCGCCGCGATGCGCAGCGGCGTCGATACCCTCGGCAAGGCCGCTCACGATCGTGATGCCGACGTCGCTGAGCGCGCGGGAGAAGGCCTGTGCGTTGTCTAGTCCCTGGGCGGTCGGCGTACGGCTGCCGACAACGGCGAGGGCGAAAGCACCGAGCGCGTCACGCTGTCCGGCAACGAAAAGGACCGCAGGCGGATCGGCAATCTCCAGCAGCAGCCGCGGATAGTCGGGGTCGGCCAGGGTGACGAGGTGATGCGCATCGTGGCTGAGCCAGGCGATCGTCGCGTCGACCGCCTCCCGCGGCGGTTCGGCCGCCAGACGGGCTGCCTGGCGCGCGGGGATCACCCGCTCCAGCTCACTGCGATCCTTGCTCAGTACCGCGTCGGGCGTACCGAAGGCGCTGAGCAGCTTGCGCAGCGTCCGGGGGCCGATCTCGGGCACGAGACTCAAGGCGAGCCACGGTTCCAGGTCGGGGCTGTAGGGCATGAACGCGGTGTGCAAAACGCGAGCGGCCGGGATGTCCGGCCGCTCGCTGGGATTGCGGCAGTATGCTAAGGGTTCCCGATGGTGTCCAGCACCTCGACCGGCCGGCTCGACTCGAGGACCAGTGCGAACGACACTCGCTCGAAGGTTCGGAACACGAAGAGCAGCCCGTACCGCTCCTTCGGGAGCATGTTGAGAGGACTGCGCTCGCTGACGATCGGCCGGGCAGCCGCAGTGCGCGGACCGGGCAGGCGCGGCGTCTGCGCCATCGGGTTATCCTGCAGTGCGGAGAGCTCCTGGGCCGGCCCCGGATCTCCCCAGTACGGCGGTCCGCGCCACGCGGATTGTGTCGTTTCGAGCTCTGCCGGGGTGCCCCAGAAGGGGCCGCCGGTACGCATCACGCGTCGGTGCGTGGCCGGATCGCGGTAGATGCCGAGCACCGTGCCTTCGTCCAAGCCGTCACGCGTGCCGCGATTGATGGCCACGATCGAGTTCTGCCCCATTTCGCGAAGATTGCTGTAGGCCGAGAGGATGCGACCGTCGATGTTCACCGCCGGGGCGTGCGGCGCGTAGGAATACGGCATGGGCTGACCGGCCGGCAGCAGGCGGTCGCCGATCCCGATCTCCCGTTTGACGGAAGCGATTTCGATCGTGCTGATCTCGCCGAACTCGACCACCCTGGCTTCACCGAGATAGATCGCCCCGTAGCCCAGGTATTCGCCGGTTTCGGGATCCACGATCGGCGCGGCCGGCCGGTAGGCGTGGACGGTGCGCCCCTCCTCGGGCCTGAGCCCCCGTGCGAAGGCTCTGCTGCCGTTGCCCATCATGACGCGGTTCTCGTCGCCCGCGACGATGCGCGGGGCGTCATCCAAGGTAGCCGCCGGGACCACCAGGGGGCGGCTGAGGAACGGCTCGATGACCGCCGCCGGAACGGTGGGGATGGCCTGCGCGTTGAGCTCTTCGACGCGGACGCGCGGGCTCAGGCGGCCGGCCTCCGCGCCTCGCGTCAGGCGCAGCCGCGGCTCGGCACCGCTGCGATCGAGGACGATCACATCGCCCGGATAGATCCAGTGCGGGTTCCTGATCTGCTCGCGGTTGAGTTCCCAGACCTCGGGCCAGCGCCACGGCTCCTTCAGGAACTTGCCGGCAATCCCCCACAGCGTGTCGCCTTTCACCACGGTGTATTGCTCCGGCGGACTGTCCGTCAGCGTGACCGCAGCGTTCGCGGCACCGGAGACGCAAAACGCGGTGAACAAAACGGCGGATATAATGGACTTAAGCATCGTCTACTCCACTTTCCCTCGGGGCGTTGCTGGAATCGAGTTTGATTGGAAGCTGTTTTCGCGCCAGGGGGCCGATCGTTCTCGTCGCACCAGGCTGCCTGGTTCTCACATGAGCTACCGCAAATAGATGGCGATTCGTTCCATCCTGCAATATCCCGACGAGCGCCTGCACCGGATCGCCGAGCCCGTGGGGCAGGTGACCGACGACATCAAGGTGCTCGTTGCCGACCTGGCGGAGACCATGTACGCTGCGCCCGGCATCGGGCTGGCGGCGACCCAGGTGGACGTGCACAAGCGGGTGATCGTGATCGACATTTCGGACGCGCGTGACGAGCTTCTGGTGCTGATCGATCCCGAAATCGTCGCGCAGAGTGGCGCCACGGAATGCGAGGAAGGTTGTTTGTCGGTGCCCGGCGTCTACGAGACCGTGCAACGCGCCGAACGCGTCACGGTGCGCGCGCTGGATCGCGGCGGGCGAGCGTTTGAACTGGAGGCGGAAGGGCTGCTGGCTGTCTGCATCCAGCATGAGATGGATCATCTGCAGGGGCGGGTTTTCGTGGAGTACCTATCGCGCCTGAAGCAGTCCCGCATAATCGCGAAACTTCGCAAGCTGCAACGCAAGGCCTCGTGATCTCTGGACCTGAAGACTGGCTTACAACGCGGTCCCGGTGAACAATGGCGGAGTGGCTGCCGCAACCGCAGGCGGCGGCGGTTCAAGCACGTTTTGCACCCGCGATTGACACACTTCTGTCGATGCGAATCATCTTTGCCGGTACCCCCGCCTTCGCTGCCATCGCGCTGCGCGCCCTGTGGGCTGCCGAGCACCGTGTCGTGTTAGTCCTCACTCAGCCTGACAGGCCCAGCGGCCGGGGGCTGGCGATGAAGACAAGCGAAGTGAAGCGGACCGCGCTGGAACACGGGTTGCCGCTCGAGCAGCCCGCTTCGCTGCGCGACGAAGCGGTGGTCGCCCGACTGCGGTCGGTCGGCGCGGACGTGGTGGTGGTCGCGGCATACGGTCTCATTCTCCCGCCTGCCGTGCTCGAGGTGACGCCGCTCGGCTGCATCAACATTCACGCCTCGCTTCTGCCTCGCTGGCGTGGCGCGGCACCGATCCAGCGCGCGTTGCTCGCGGGCGACCCGGAG
>JAEUMX010000134.1 GCA_016791285.1 Burkholderiales bacterium | reverse complement strand
GCAGCCGGCGTGATCTTCGGCTGGAGCCCCGCGTGGGTCGCCGGCCTGCTCTTCGTGGCTGCGTACATCGTCATCATGTCCGAGCGCGTGAACCGCGCGGTCGTCGCGCTCCTGGGCGCGGGCCTGATGATCCTCAGCGGTGTGCTGACCCAGGAGGCCGCGATCCGGGGCGAGGATTTCAACACGCTGGGGCTGCTGGTCGGGATGATGGTGATCGTGGCGGTGACGCGCAAATGCGGCGTCTTCCAGTACGTCGCCATCTGGTCGGCGAAGAAAGTCGAGGCGCGGCCCTGGGGCATCCTCGTGATGCTGTCGATCGTCACGGCGCTCTTTTCGGCCCTGCTCGACAACGTGACGACAGTGCTCCTGATCGTGCCGGTCACGCTCCTCATCACCGAAGAGCTGAAGGTTCCCCCCTACCCGTTCCTCTTCAGCACCATCCTCGCCTCCAACATCGGCGGCACCGCGACCCTCATCGGCGACCCGCCGAACATCATGATCGGCAGCGCGGTCGGGCTCTCGTTCAACGATTTCGTCGTCAATCTCGCCCCGATCTGCGTCGTCATCATGGCGGTGACCATGGTCCCGATCTACTTGATCTGGGGCCGACGCCTGACCGCGAACGAGGAATCGCGTCGACGCGTGATGAGCTTCGACGAGCGCAAGGCAATCACGGACCCGCGTCTGCTGAAGCAGTCGCTGCTGGTGCTCGCGATCGTCGTCGCGGGCTTCGTCTCGCACAATGCGCTGGGGCTCAAACCTGCGACCATTGCCCTTGTCGGCGCGGCACTGCTGCTCCTGCTCGACAACCTCGGCCGCGACGCGGAACGCCAGTCGCAGAACGTGCACAGCGCCTTCGCACAGGCGGAGTGGATCACGATCTTCTTCTTCATCGGCCTCTTCATCCTGGTCTTCGGCATCGAGGAGGCGGGCCTGATCCGGCTCATGGCCGAGCATCTGCTCGCCGCCACCGGGGGCGATGTCAAGGTGACGGCGCTCGCCATCCTGTGGGGTTCGGCGATCCTATCCGCCTTCGTCGACAACATCCCGTTCGTGGCCACGATGATCCCCCTCATCAAGTCGATGGCACCCGCGCTCGGCGGGGAGGCAGCCCTGATGCCGCTGTGGTGGTCGCTCGCCCTGGGCGCGTGCCTCGGCGGCAACGGCACGTTGATCGGCGCCTCCGCCAACCTCGTCGTCGCCGGTTTCGCGGAGCGCGCGGGATCGCCGATCCGCTTCGTGCCGTACCTCAAGACAGCCTTCCCGCTCATGCTCCTCTCCATCGCGTTGAGCCACGTCTACATCCTCTTTCGGTACTTCTAGCGGCCAAGGCCGCGGAGCCCGGAAAGCCCGCGCCGGGTCAAGACTGTCCGTGACCGCTCCATTCACGGCATACTCTCGCAGCCGTCCGCCCTTGAAGCCCGTCCGCGCCGAATGAATCTCCTCCTCGCCGTCCTGCTGCCGCTCGCGGTCGGACCCTGGCTCTTGCCGCTGGCGGGGCGGTTGGGACGCAGCGCAGCCGCCTGGACGGCCGCGGCGCTGACGGCGGCGGCGCTCGCGCTGGTGTCCGACATCGCGCCCGCCGTGCTCGCCGGCGAGACCGTCGTCGCGAGCTGGCCCTGGTTCCCCCAGCTCGGGTTGAGTGTTTCGTTCCGGCTGGACGGCCTTTCGCTGCTCTTCGCCGGCCTCATCCTCGTCATCGGCCTGCTGGTCATCCTCTACGCCCGCTACTACCTCTCCGCGGAAGACTCGATGGGACGCCTGCTCGGCCTGCTCATGCTGTTCATGGGCGCGATGCTGGGCGTCGTGATGTCCGAGAATCTGCTGCTGCTCTTCGTCTTCTGGGAGCTCACGAGCCTCTCGTCGTTCCTGCTGGTGGGCTACTGGAACCAGCGCCCGGACGCGCGCCAAGGCGCGCGCATGGCGCTCGCGGTGACCGCCAGCGGCGGCCTCGCGCTGCTCGGTGGCATCATTCTTCTGTACCTGATCACCGGCACCTTCGAGTTGACGGGGATTCTCGCCTCGAACCGCGAGATCGTCGCGCATCCGCTGTACACGCCGATGCTGGTGCTGGTGGTCCTCGGCGCATTCACGAAGAGCGCCCAGTTCCCGTTCCACTTCTGGCTGCCGCAGGCGATGGCCGCGCCGACCCCGGTGTCGGCCTACCTGCACTCGGCCACCATGGTGAAGGCCGGCGTCTTTCTGATGGCACGTCTGTATCCCGCGCTGTCGGGCACCGACCTGTTTTTCTTCCTGGTCAGCGGCACGGGCATCGTCACGCTCGCGTTCGCGGCAGTGGTCGCCATCTTCCAGCACGACCTCAAGGGACTGCTCGCCTACTCCACGGTGAGCCACCTCGGGCTCATCATGTTCCTGATCGGCCTCGAGTCGCCGCTCTCCGCGGTCGCCGCGGTGTTCCACATCGTCAACCACGCGACCTTCAAGGCCTCGCTGTTCATGGCGGCGGGCATCATCGACCACGAGACGGGCAGCCGCGACATGCGCAAGCTGAACGGGCTGTTCAAGTACATGCCGATCACCGCGACGCTCGCCATGGTGGCGGCGGCGGCCATGGCCGGGGTGCCGCTCCTGAACGGATTCCTCTCGAAGGAGATGTTCTTCGGCGAGGCGCTCGGCGTGCGCGACGAGTTCCCGTTGTGGTGGCTGTTCCCTCTGGTTGCGACCCTGGCGGGTGCCTGCAGCGTCGCCTACAGCATCCGCTTCATTCACGACGTGTTCTTCAACGGCGAGCCCGTGGGTCTTACGAAAAAACCGCACGAGCCGCCGCGCTGGATGCGCGTACCGGTCGAGCTTCTGGTGGCGGTGTGCCTGGTGGTCGGTCTGGTGCCGGCGCAGATCATGCCGCCGATTCTCACCGTTGCCGCGCAGGCGATCCTGGGTGCCCCGCCCCCGGACTTCAGCCTCGCCATCTGGCATGGATTCAACACCCCGCTCGCGATGAGCATGGTCGCCATGGCGCTCGGCGCGAGCCTGTACTTCGGCCTGCAGCGCTTCTACAACCTGCATCGGATCGAGGGCGGTCTGGCGATCGGCGGGCGCGCGTTCCACGCGCTGGTCGCGTGGCTGGTCCGCGTGTCCGAGTACGTCGTGGGCGCCGTCGCGAACGGCTCCCTGCAGCGCTATCTCGTGCTCCTGCTGATCGCGACGCTGGGTGTGGGCATCGTGCCCTTCGTGCGCCACGACTATCAACCCGGGACCGTGGCCGCGGAGCCGATCCACGGCGCTGCGGCCGTCGTCTGGCTGCTGCTGGTCGCCTCGGCGATCGCCACCGCCGTGTTCCACCGCCAGCGTCTGGATGCACTGGTCACGCTCGGCATCGCCGGCCTCGCCTCGGCAGTGGCCTTCATCGGCCTGTCGGCTCCCGATCTGGCGCTGACCCAGCTCTCGGTGGAAGTGGTGTCCATCATCCTGATGCTGCTCGCACTCTACCTGCTGCCGCAGGACTCGCCGCGCGAGGGATCGCCACTGCGCCATGGGCGCGACCTCCTGATCGCGCTCGCCGCGGGCGGCGGCATCGCCGCGCTCGTCTACGCGGTGCTGACGCGGCCGCTCGAGACGCTGTCGTGGTTCTATCTGCAAGAGTCCGTGCCGGGGGGCGGGGGCAGCAATGTGGTCAACGTCATCCTGGTCGACTTCCGCGGCTTCGACACGTTCGGCGAGATCACCGTGCTCGCGATCGCTTCGATCGTCGTCTACGCGCTGCTCAGGACGCTGCGCATGGACGTACCGGCGACCGGTGCGCCGCCCCCCGACGAGGACCGCCATCCGCTGATGCTGCGCATCGCGAGCCGCGCCTTGCTGCCCTTCGCGCTGCTGGTGGCGGCCTATCTATTCCTGCGCGGCCACAATCAGCCCGGAGGCGGATTCGTCGCCGGGCTCGTCACCGCCGTGGCGTTGACCGTGCAATACCTCGCGAGCGGCATCGACTGGACCGAGTACCGCCTCGGCGTGCGCTTCTACCGGGTCGCCGGCCTGGGTCTGCTGGTGGCGGGCGCGACCGGGGTCGGCAGCTTCTTCTTCGGAGCACCGTTTCTCACCAGCGCACATGGCCATCCGCGCGTGCCGGTACTCGGCGAGTTGCCGCTCGCGAGCGCAGCGCTCTTCGACCTGGGCGTGTACCTGACCGTGGTCGGCGCCATGGTCCTGAGCCTCGCGGCGTTGTCCCACGTGAACCGCAACCGCGCGAGCTAGCCCTTGGCCCTTCTCCTTGCCAGCGCCATCGGCATCCTCGTCGCCAGCGGCGTCTATCTGCTGCTGCGGCCGCGCACGTTTTCGGTGGTCGTCGGGCTGGCGCTGCTCTCCTACGCGGTCAACCTGTTCCTGTTCGCGATGGGGCGCGCCGTCTTCCTGCAGCCGCCACTCATCAGCGCATCGGCGGCGGGCTACGCCGATCCGCTGCCACAGGCGCTGGTACTGACCGCGATCGTCATCAACCTCGGCATGACCGCGCTGCTGCTCGCGCTGGCAGTGCGCGGCCGAGTGGCAACCGGCACCGATCACGTGGACGGCGTGGCGGGGCAGCCTGGCCCGGAGCGGGAGAAGCCGGCGTCATGAGCCACCTCATCGCGCTGCCGGTCCTGCTGCCGCTGGCCGCCGGCGCACTGCTCCTGGTCGTGCCGCCGGATCAGCCCGGGCTCAAGCGCACGATCGGATTCTTCTCGTGTGCCGCGCTGGCCGGCGTCGCGCTCGCGCTCTTCGGCGTGGCCGCCGCGGGACACTACGTCGTCTACCCGCTCGGCAACTGGCCGGCACCCTTCGGCATCGTGCTGGTGCTCGACCGCCTGGCCGCCGGCATGCTGCTGCTCACCGCCGTCATCGCGCTCGCCGCCTACCTCTATGCGCTGCGCGGATGGGACGAGCGCGGTCCGCATTTCGGCGCGCTCTTTCAGTTCCAGCTGATGGGTGTGAACGGCGCGTTTCTCACGGGCGACATCTTCAATCTCTTCGTCTTCTTCGAAGTGCTGCTGATCGCCTCCTACGGTCTGTTGCTGCACGGCGGCGGAGGCGAAAGGGTCCGGGCGGGCCTGCACTTCGTCGTGCTCAATCTTGCCGGATCAGCGCTCTTCCTGATCGGTCTCGGACTGCTCTACAGCGTCACCGGCAGCCTCAACCTCGCCGATCTGCAGCTGCGCTACGCGGCCGTGAGCGCGGGCGACCGCGCGCTGGCGGAGGTTGCCTCGCTGCTGCTGCTGGTGGTCTTCTGCCTCAAGGCGGCGGCGTTCCCGCTCACTTTCTGGCTGCCGACCGCGTACGGCGCGGCCGGCGCACCCGTGGCAGCGTTTTTCGCGATCATGACCAAGGTCGGCGTCTATGCCATCCTGCGCGTGCATCTTTCCACCTTCGGCGGTGCCGAGCCCGCCAGCGATGCCTGGGCCGAGTTGCTGCTGCCGGCCGCGCTCGTCACCATCGCCCTCGGGACGCTCGGCGTGCTCGCCGCGCGCAGCCTGCGCGGGCTCGTGAGCTATCTCACGGTGGTGTCGGTCGGCACCCTGCTCGTGACGGTAGCGCTCGCAACCTCCGGCAGCATCGCCGCCGGCCTCTACTATCTGGTGCACAGCACCTTCGTCACCGCGGCGCTGTTCCTGCTGGTGGAACTCATCGGCGAGCAACGCGCCGAGCGCTACGACGCCCTCGAGCCGGGTCCCGCGGTGGCGCAGCCGACGCTGCTCGGCGTGCTGTTCCTGGTCGCCGCGATGGCGGTGGCGGGATTGCCGCCGTTCTCCGGCTTTCTCGCCAAGGCGAACGTGTTGCTGGCGGTGGCACCGGCACCCGCAGCGGTCTGGATCTGGGTCGTCATTCTCGGTGGCAGCGCGCTCGGGATCATCGCCCTCGCGCGGGCGGGCAGCCGGCTCTTCTGGAAGGCAGCGCCGCGCCCGGTCGCCGCCTTGCCCGCCGGCGCCCCGTTCCTGCGCGCCTTCGCGGTCGCGATCCTGCTCGCCCCGGTGGTCGGACTCGCGGCGTTCGCGGAGTTCGCCTGGACGCAAGCGGTCGCCACCGCCGATCAGATCACGCACCCGGCCCGCTATCGCGACGCGGTGCTGGGCGCGGACTACGCCGGCGATGCCGTGCGGCCGTACCGCTTTTCGGTTCCAGGGAGGGCGGAGCGATGACTTGGCGCCGCCGGCACGTGGTGACGTTCAGCCTCCTCGTGTGCTGGCTTCTTCTTGCCGGCGACTTCTCGCCCGGCAACGTCGTGCTCGGTGGCGTGCTTGCCATCGGCATCGAGTGGTACGCGCGCTCGTTCCGGGATGGTCCCGAGCGCGCCGTTCGCCTGGGCGGCGTGCCGTGGCTCGTGGGGGTCGTGCTGTGGGATGTGGTCGTGGCCAACCTGCAGGTCGCCCGGCGCACGCTCGGGCCGCTCTCGGCGCTGCGGCCGCGCTTCGTGACGGTACCGATCGATCTGACCGACCGCACTGCCATTGCGCTGCTCGGTGCGATCATCACCACCACGCCGGGCACCGTCACCGCCTCGCTGAGCGCGGATCGCCGCAGCTTCCTGGTGCACGGGCTGGTCGTGGAAGACGAAGAGAGCCTGGTGCGCACGATCAAGCTGCGCTACGAGCGGCCGCTCAAGGAGATCTTCGAATGCTGAGCTTCGCCGTGACCTTCGCCATCGGGGCGATCTCGCTCGCCCTCGTCATCACCCTGTGGCGGATTCTGCGGGGGCCGAGCGCGCCCGACCGCATCCTCGCCCTCGATACGCTCTACATCAATGCCATGACGCTGCTGCTCGCGATGGGCATCGGGCTCGGTCGGGACATGGGCTATACCGGCGCACTGCTGATCGCGCTGATGGGCTTCGTCAGCACCGTCGCGCTCGGGAAGTATCTGGCGGGCGGCGACATCATCGACTGAGCGAGCAGACCGTGATCGATTTCCTGGTCTCCTGTTTCCTGCTGGTCGGCGGCGCGTTCACCCTGATCGGCAGCATCGGCCTGGTGCGCTTTCCGGATTTCTTCACCCGGCTGCACGGGCCGTCGAAGGCTTCCACGCTCGGCGTCGGCGCGATTCTCATCGCGTCGCTCATCTTCTTCAATGCGCGCGGCGAGTTCGGCCTGAAGGAGTTGCTCATTACCCTATTCGTGTTCGTTACCACACCGGTCAGTGCTCACCTGCTGTGCAAGGCTGCATTCAAGCTCAAGCTGGCATCGGCGACACCGCCGCCCACGCCCGGTACCCCCCTATCCTCACAAGACAACTCATCCTTCCATGACCGAATCTGAAGCGCTCACCCACCTTGCCGCCTGCTACGGCATCCTGCCCGCCTACTTCGACGTCGAGGGGCGCGAGCATCACGCGTCGGATGCAACCCGCCGCGCACTCCTCGGCGCGATGGGTGTATCCGCCGAGGGCGACGCCGCCATTCGCGAATCGCTGCGCGCCTGGACGGTGCGGCAATGGCAGCGCGTGCTGCCGCCTGCGGTGGTGTTACGGGATCGGGGGCAGCCGCTGCAATTGTTTCTCCGGCTGCCGGCACGGCTGTTCGACAGCGTTCTCGCTTGGCGCATCGTGACCGAAGACAACGCCGTACACGAGGGCCAGGCGTTCGCGCGCGACCTGCCACTGCTCGAGCACGTGGACGACGAAAGCGGGGTCTACGAGATCCGCGCCGCCACCATGCCGACCGTCCCTCACGGCTACCATCGCGTGGTGGTTCTCGCCGGCGCCGAGTCGATCGGCGAAGCGGTTCTGATCGTGGCGCCGCCATCCTGCTACTTCCCGCCCGCACTCGAGGGTGACCGGCGCGTGTGGGGCCCGACGACGCAGCTCTATGCCGTGCGCTCGCGCCGCAACTGGGGGATCGGCGACTTCACCGATCTCGGCACGCTGGTGGAGGAGTTCGCTTGCCACGGCGCCGGCATCGTCGGCGTCAATCCACTGCACGCGCTCTTTCCTGACAACCCCAATCACGCGAGCCCCTACAGCCCGTCCAGCCGCCGCTACCTCAACGTCCAGTACCTCGATCCCGAGGTGATCCCCGATCTGGCGGAGTGCGAGGAAGCGCAGCGCCGCGTCGCGAGCCCGGCGTTCCAGCGGCGGCTCGCGGCGCTGCGGTCGCTGGGCTTCGTCGACTATGCCGGCGTCGCGGCCGCCAAGCGCGAAGTGCTGGAACTGCTCTACGAGAGCTTCCAGATCCGTCATCTGGCGCCCGGCAGCCAGCGCGGCCGCGCCTTCCGGGCGTTCCAGAAAGCCGGCGGCCGAGCGCTGCGGCTGCACGCGCTATACGAGGCGCTGCAGGAGCATTTTCGCGGCGTCGACCCCACCATCAACGGCTGGCCGCAGTGGCCGGAAGCCTATCGCAAACCCGGACTGCCGGCAGTGGCGCGCTTCCAGGTCGATCACCTCGAACGCACCGAGTTCTACGAATACCTGCAGTGGAATGCTGCGCTGCAGCTCGAAGCCGCAGCGTACAAGGCGGCCGACGCCGGAATGGGGGTGGGACTCTACGCCGACCTCGCCGTCTCGGTCGCACCGGACGGCGCCGAAGTCTGGAGCGGGCAGGACATCTACGCACTGCATGCATCGGTCGGCTGCCCGCCCGACCCGCTCGGACCCACCGGCCAGGACTGGGGGCTGCCGCCACTCATACCGCATTGCCTGACCGAAGCGGCGTACCAGCCCTTCATCCAGCTGCTGCGAATCAACATGGCGCAGCCCGGTGCCCTGCGGCTCGACCACGTGATGGGGTTGCGGCGTCTGTTCTGGATCCCGCGCGGGTGCAAAGCCGCCGACGGCGCGTATATCGCCTATCCGTTCGAGGATCTGCTGGGCATTCTCGCCCTGGAGAGCCACCGCAACCGCTGCCTCGTGATCGGTGAGGATCTCGGCACGGTGCCGGACGAGGTGCGGCACGCCATGGCGCGCGAGCGCATTCTGTCGTACAAGGTGCTGATCTTCGAACGTGAGCATGGCGGTGACTTCAAGGCCCCGCAGCGCTATGAGCGCGAAGCGCTGGTCGCGGCCACGACCCACGATTTGCCGACGCTCGCCGGTTTCTGGACCGCGCGCGATCTCACCTTGCGCCACGAGCTGGGTCTCTTCGCCCACCCCGGGCAGCTGGACGGCGAGCTCTGGAATCGTGGCCAGGATCGCAACCGCCTGCTGGGAGCACTCGCGCGGGAAGGACTCGCGCCCGCCGGGGCGGATCCGTCGTCGGCGGCAGCCATGCCAGACGGACTCGTGCCGGCAGTGCATGCGTTTCTGGCCCGTACGCCCTGCAAGGTGCTGGTGGTGCAGGTGGAGGACATGCAGGGCGTGGACACGCCGGTCAATATTCCCGGCACCTCCGAGGAATACCCGAACTGGCGGCGGCGGCTGCCGACCAACATCGAGGACATGCCGGGCAGCGAGCCGTACGAGTCGATCGGCGCCACCCTGGGCGCGGCATACCGCTCGCGGTGATCTCGGTCCGGCGAGGCTGCTTCAGACGGTGAGCGGCACCGACACCGGCGCGGGCTTCATCCACGCGTCGCTTTGCGCGTGCACGACATCGGCGAGCGAACCGCTCACCGTGAACACCCGTCTGAGCCAGGTGCTGTCGTTGCCCCCTTCCAGCGCGATCTCCCGTAACTGGCCGAGCGCCCGCGTCGTGCCCAGGTCGGAAGCGTCCCGTATGATCGCGCGCAGCGTGTCGACGATGTCGGCCTTGAGCGGTCGCTGCGACCGGTCCGCAGCGTCGATGACACCGGCTTCCAGTCCGAAGCGGCACGCGAGGAAGCGGTTGTAGCCATACACCCGATACAGATCCACCGACGGCTTCACCGGGCGCTCGCGCATGAGGTGGCTCGCGAGCGTCTGCGCGTATGCCGCGAGCAGGGCGGCGCGTTCCACGGTGAGCGGCGTGTCGCAGACGCGGATCTCGATGGTGCCGTATTCGGGCTTGGGGCGGATGTCCCAGTAGAAATCCTTCATGCTCTCGACGATCCCGAACCCCTGCATGTCCTCGAAGTAAGCGTTGAAATCGGCCCAGGTCTCAACCAGGGGCATGTAGCCGCTCAAGGGAAACGCGTTCACGACGTTGAGGCGCGACGAGGCGAAAAGGGTATCCGCCCCCTGGTAGAAGGGCGAAGAGGCGGCGAGCGCGATGAAGTGCGGGATGTAGCGCGACATGCCGTGTACCAGATACATCGCGGCGTCGCCATCGGGGCAACCGATGTGTATGTGCTGGCCGAACACGGTGAACTGCTTCGCGAGGTAGCCGTAGAGCTCGTGCAGGTGCTGATAGCGCGGCTGTGCGAAGATGCGCTGGTCGCTCCACTGCTGGAAGGGGTGGGCGCCGCCACCGGCAATGCAGAGGTTGAGACGCTCCGCCGCTTGCCGCACCACGTCGCGGATCGACATCAGCTCTTCCAGCAGCGTGGTGTGAGAGCGGTGGATGCCGGTACTGATCTCGACCATGCTCTCCGTGATCTCGGGTTTGATCTCGCCGCGGTGGGGCGTCTTTCCGATCAGCGCCAACAGATCGGGCGCGCCGCGGGTGAGATTGAAATCGCGGCTGTTCAGGATCTGCAGCTCGAGCTCGACGCCGAGGGTGAGCGGCTCGGAGTGCTTAAACGGCAGGGCTGCCATAACGTGCCTCGGGCAGATGTTCGGTTTCGCCGGCACGGCGCAGCGCGAACTGCGCTGCCAGCGGGCCGATGAGTTCCAGGATCACGGCCGCCGCCAGGACCACCGCGGAGAGTTTCGCCCCGAATTCGGGATACAGGTTGCCCGGCCCCTGGGCGAGCATCAGTGCAAGCCCGGACATGGGCACCAGCGCGAGGCTCAGGAGGCCCGCCGAGCCCGGACGCAGCCGCGACAACGGTGCGAAGAGCATCACGCCGGCCGACTTGCCGACGAAGCGCGCCAGCACGAACACGATCGCGACCAGGCCACCGGTGCCGAGCTGGTCCGGGCGCAGGGCCGCGCCGAGCAAGACGAACAGGACCACGTAGAAGATCTGCCCGGCGAACCCGGTGTTGATCGACATCAGCCAGCGGTTGCGGTCGAGATTGCGTGCCAGGATGCCGAAGGTGAGCAGCGCCACCAGCACCGAGAGCTTGAGCACCTCGCACAGCCCGACGGCGAGCACGAGCATGGCCACGTGCATCGCGAACTGCCGCTCCTCGCGCTTGCCCAGCATGCGCGCACCGATGATCGCGAGGTGTGCTGCGAGCAGGCCGAGCAGAAGCGACCCCAGGAGCACGTAGGTCGGTTGCAAGAGGGCCACGAGCCTGCCCGCCTGGTACTCGATGTGAACGAGCGCCGTGAGGAGCGTCACGGTCGTGAACGCAATCACCCCGTTCAACGCCGTAAGGCAAAGCGCGCGCTCCGTCACCTGCCCCTCCGCTTTCATTTCCTTCGCCACCAGCAGCACCACCGCCGGCGAGGTCGCCATGCCGATCGCCGCAGCGAACGCCGCGAACAGTGGCTCGATGCCGAACCAGATCAACACGCCGTACATGCAGACGAACGAGAGGCCGGCTTCTGCGACACCGGTCACGGCGAGCCACGGGTCGCGCCGCAACCAGCGCAGATCGAGGCGCTGTCCGAGCTCGAACAGCACCAGGCCGACGGCGAAGTCGACGATGGCGCCGGCGGATTCGATGCTGCCATGGTCCAGCCAGTTGAGCCCGAACGGCCCCAGCGCGAGGCCGATCGCCACATATCCCGTGATGCGGGGCAGCGCCAGCGCGCGCCGGGAAAACTCGCCGCCTACGAGGCCCGCCAGCAGAATCAGCCCGAACAGGACGAGCGGACTCGCGACAGGCTCGAGAGCGGGCAGAAAGTCTCGCAATGCCATGCTCCGCCTCCGTCCGATACGAGTCGCCGGCAAGGCGGGGCCGACGGCTCAGCTTGATTGACTCGCGCACCCGGTCGGGCAGGCCGGGCGAAAGGCGTGTTGGAATTCCTGTCGGGTGGTGGCTCGCAGACGCGACGCCCTCACCGCCCCGAAAAGCAGTCTACCACTGCGAACTTTGAAGACCAACCGCGAAGCGCGCCACCCGCGAACCCCCGCCGCCGCGGGGACCTGCTGGTTAATCGTGGCGCCGCTGCTGCCGGCTTCGCGCGGCGCCGCGGGCCGCGCAACCGGCCCTACCGCTCAAGGGGTGGAATCGCCCTCCCCGGGCACCGCGCTGGGCGCTTCCCCGGTCTTGAGCTCTTTCTTCTCGAGCTTCTTCTTCAACTTCTCTTCTTTCTTCTTTTTCTTTGCGAGATCCTTTTGCCGTTTCTCGTACTGGTAGTTGGGTTGTGCCAAGTTTCGCGTCCTATCGCATGCGTTGGGATGAAACGATCTTACGGCTTCTCGGCGGAAAACCCAAGCCTGCGCGAGACGAGAGCCGCTCTCTCGTTGCGAACCTGCGCTATGTCACGAGGTGCTGGGGGGTGCCCTTTGCCCAGAGGTCAATATTGTCGATCAACTGGTCGGCGAGAAACTGCATGGCGCCGTCGGACGCCCACGCCACGTGAGGGGTTAGAATGAAGTTCGGCAGCCGTAGATCGAGCAGCGCATTGCCCTCTTTCGGCGGCTCGTTGACCAGGACGTCGAAGCCGGCGCCCGCGATCCAGCCTTCCCGCAATGCGCGCAGCAGGGCCTCCTCCTGCACCAGTCCCCCGCGAGCGGTGTTGATCAGCAAGGCACTGCGTTTCATTGCCCTGAGCTCCGTCTCGCCGATCATGCCCCGGGTCTCGGGGGTCATCGGACAGTGCAGGCTGATGATGTCGCTCTCCTCGAGCACCCGCTGCATCGGCGAGTATTCGACCCCCGGCGCCTTGGGCGGCGCGTGGTCTGCGAACAGCACGTTCATGCCGAAGCCGCGCGCAATCTTCGCGGTGCCCTGGCCGATGGCACCCTCACCGACGATGCCAATGGTGGCGCCGAATAGATCTCCGATCGGATAGTCGAAGAAGCAGAACTGATCCACCTCCTGCCACCGTCCGCGCTCCACCGCCTCACGATACGCAAGAAGATTGCGCCGTAATGCGAGGACCATGGCGAACACGTGCTCGGGCACGGTATGCACCGCATAGCTGCGGATATTGGCGACGGCGATCCCATGCGCCTTGCAGTGAGCAACGTCCACGACGTCGTAGCCCGTGGCGGCCACTGCGATCATTTTCAGCTCGGGCAGCCTTCCGAGCGTCTCGGCACGCAGCGGCACCTTGTTGGTGATGGCGACAGTGGCACCCTGCAGACGCGCGACGACCTCGTCGGGTGCGGTCGTTTCATACTCCTCCCAGACATTCTCGAAAGCTGGGCGGCGCACGTTGGCGCGCAGGGTCGAACGATCCAGAAACACGACTTTATGCATGTTGTCTCCTGTCTTTCCGTCGCGGTGCGATGAGGCGATGCGGGGCCGGCCACCGGGGCGAGGCGGCCATCGAGTATAAGCCGCAGCCTACCGCCCCGCCAGCCAACTGCACTCACGTCGCCGTCCTTTCATGTGCACCAATCCCGAGGCGGCTGGCAAGGCTTCGATTCAGGTGATCGAGCGCATGATGCGCGCACCGGACTGGCGCGCCACACACCGAACACGCTTGCCGATATCTCCAGCCTCACGCGCGAGTTGGAGGGCATCCGGCGCGACGGGTTTGCGTTCGACAACGAGGAGGCAGAAAGAGGGGTTTCGTGCATCGGCGCCGGCATCCACGACGTCGAGGGACGGCTGGTGGCAGGGCTTTCAGTGTCGGCGCCCTCGGACCGTCTGAACCGGGCGTGGGGACGAGATCTCGCAGGCGATCGGTTTTCGATCAGGCAGCCGCTGATGCTGCCGAGGAAGCGTCCCAGAACCGGATTGTCGTCCGCTCGACGCTGCGCAGGGAGGGTCGGCTAAGTAATACCGCGCCGCGGTGTGTAGCGGACTTCGATCCAGCGCTTGATACGGTTGGCATCGGCGATCCGCGTGTACCGCCCCACGGCATCGAGCAGCACGATGATGTAGGGCTTCGCCGCGATGGTTGCTTGCATCACCAGGCAGCGGCCCGCTTCCGAGATGTACCCGGTCTTCTGCAGGCCGATGTTCCAGTCGCCGCTACGCACGAGCCCGTTCGTGTTGTGGAAAAGGCG
>JAEUMX010000131.1 GCA_016791285.1 Burkholderiales bacterium | reverse complement strand
GCCTACCTGCATTCGCAGGAGATCGCGAAGCGGGAAAAGCTCACCTTCGTGCACCCGTACGACGACCCCGACGTGATCGCGGGGCAGGGCACGATCGGCATGGAGATCCTGCGCCAGCACACCGGGCCGATCGAAGCGATCTTCGTCGCTATCGGCGGCGGCGGGCTGATCGCCGGGGTCGCCGCGTATGTCAAGCGCCTGCGGCCCGAGATCCGCATCGTCGGTGTCGAGCCGGCCGACGCGGATGCGATGTATCGATCGCTCGCGGCCGGGCACCGCGTGCGTCTGCCCCAGGTCGGCCTTTTCTGCGACGGTGTCGCGGTGAAGCAAGTCGGCGAGGAAACGTTCCGTCTGTGCCGCGAGCTGGTCGACGAGGTGCTGCTGGTCGACACGGACGCCGTGTGCGCGGCGATCAAGGACGTGTTCGAGGACACACGCTCGATCCTCGAGCCGGCCGGCGCGCTCGGCGTGGCGGGCGTAAAGCAGTACGTGGCGCGGGAGCGCATCCGCAACCGCACGCTGGTGGCAATTGCGTGCGGCGCCAACATGAACTTCGACCGCCTGCGCTTCGTCGCCGAGAGCGCGGAGCTCGGCGAACAGCGGGAGGCGATCCTCGCTGTGACCATTCCCGAGCGGCCGGGCAGCTTCAAGAAGTTCTGCGGGCTGCTCGGTCCGCGCAGCATCACGGAGTTCAACTATCGCTATGCCGATGCGCGGCAGGCGCACGTCTTCGCCGGCGTGCAGGTGCAGGACCGCAAGGAGTCCGTGCAACTCGTGCGCATGCTCGAGCAGCATGGGTTCGAGGCGATCGACATGAGCGGCAACGAGATGGCGAAGCTGCACGTCCGGCACATGGTGGGCGGTCATGCGCCCCAGGCGGAGAACGAGATCGTCTACCGCTTCGAGTTCCCGGAGCGGCCCGGTGCGCTCATGAAGTTTCTCGATGCGATGAGCAAGGGCTGGAACATCAGCCTCTTTCACTATCGCAATCATGGCGCGGACTATGGGCGGGTGCTGGTAGGCATGCAGGTCCCGCCCGAGGACAAGCGCGCGTTCCGGGCGTTTCTCGACGAGGTCGGCTATCGCTACTGGGACGAGACCGGCAACCCGGCATATCGTCTCTACCTCGGCTGAGGTATTCCCGTGGCGCGCCGCTTGCGCCCCGCCGCCCGTCTCGGCATGTTCGGAGCGTAGAATGGCAACCCTCGCCCACCAGCCCGCCACCGACATGAGAAACGCGATCGTAGGCTGCGTCATCACCCTCCTTGCTCTCACCTGCGAGGCCGGACAGGACGAGGATTTCATCGCCGCGCGCAATGCGTTCCAGGCCGGCGACCGCGCCCGCCTCGCGCGCGTCGCCCCGGCGCTCCAGGGGTACGTCCTCGAACCCTACGTCGCGTATTGGCAGCTCAAGCTCGACCTCGACAATGCCAGTCCCGAGGACGTGGAGGCCTTTCTGGCCAAGTACGGCGACTCGGTCGTGGGCGAACGCCTGCGCGGCGACTGGCTCAAGGTGCTCGCCACGCGCGGCGACTTTGCCCGGTTCAAGGTCTTGTTCCCTCAGGTGCCATCGCCCGACCCCGAAACACTCTGTTTCGCCGCCCAGGCCGGGATGCGGCAGGGTGATCTCTCCGGGATGGCCGCGGTGCGGCCGCTGTGGGCATCGGGTCGCGACCTCCCGGCCGCGTGCACGCCGGTATTCGAGGCGATGCTCGCCGGCGGCCAGATCACCACGCAGGATGTCTGGGCGCGGATGCGCCTGGCACTGGAAGCGGGGCAGGTCGGTCTCGCGAAGAAGCTCGCCCCCTATCTGCCACCTGCCGACTCGCCCGACCCGAAGATGCTCGATGCCGCCGCCGAGAACCCCCGCCGCTTCCTCGAACACCGAGCGTGGGGCCAGAACAATCGCTCCGGACGCGAGGTCGCGATGTTCGCGCTCTACCGCCTCGCGCGGGTCTCCCCGCAGCAGGCGCGGGACCAGTGGGTGAAGGTACGCTCGTCGTTCCCGCTTCCCGATCAGCGTTACGTCGGCGGTCACATCGCCTACCAGGCGGCCATGCGCCAGGATCCGCAGGCGCTCGTATGGTTCCGCGAAGCGGGCGCCCGGGGGCAGAACGACGTCCAGCTCGGCTGGTACGCGCGTCTCGCCTTGCGCGCACAGTCGTGGGAAGACGTGCTCGCCGCCACGGAGGCCATGTCGTTCAAGGAGAAGCAGGATGCAGGCTGGCGCTACTGGCGGGGGCGGGCATACAAGGCGCGCGGTCGGCCGGCGGAAGCAAACCAGTTGTTCGCACCGATCTCGACCGAGCAGAACTTCTACGGGCGCCTCGCGCTGGAGGACCTGGGCGAGGTCGTCGAGGCGCTGCCCGCGAGCTATCAGCCGCCGAAGGAGAACGTCGAGGCGATGGCCCAGCTGCCGTCCTTCAAGCGCGCGATCGCGCTGTACCGCTTCGACATGCGGCTGGACGGCATTCGCGAATGGGCGTGGGGCATCCGCGGCCTGGACGACCAGCAGTTGCTGGCGGCGGCGGAAGTCGCCAAGCGCCACGGCGTCTACGACCGCGCCATCGCGACCGCGGAGAAGACCCGCGCGCTGCATGACTTTTCCGTCCGCTACCCGGTGCCGTTCCGGGAGGCGGTACGCGCCTCCGCACGCCAGGTTCAGCTGGACGAGGCATGGGTTTATGGCGTGATGCGCCAGGAAAGCCGCTTCCAGACCGAGGTGCGCTCGAGCGCGGGAGCCGTGGGGCTGATGCAGCTCATGCCGGCAACCGCCAAGTGGGTGGCCAAGCGGATCGGCATGGCGGACTTCCAGCAGTCGATGGTGTCCGACATCGAAACCAACATCCGGCTCGGCACCTATTACCTGCGCTATGTGTACGACCTCCTGGACGGCAGCCCCGTGCTCGCCTCGGCCGCGTACAACGCCGGCCCCGGCCGGGCCCGTCAGTGGCGCGCGCCGACCGCCATGGAGGGTGCGATCTACGCCGAGTCCATCCCCTTCAACGAGACGCGCGATTACGTGAAGAAGGTGCTCGCCAACGCCACCTACTACGCGGTTCAGCTCAAGAGTCAGACGAACTCCCTCAAGCAGCGTCTCGGTGTCATTCCGGCCCGCGCCGATTCCGAACGGCCACTCGGCGATACACCCTGACGCCGTGGCAGCACCGGGTTCTTGCACCGAACCCCGTCACGGCGCCGATCTCGGATAAAATCCGACTGTGTTGTGCCCCGCCGCCTGCCTCCGGCACGCGGAGGCCGTATCCCACCTGCAAATGCCCGTCAGAAAAATGGACCTGAATCTCCGATCGGTTTGCGTCTTCGGCGGCTCCGGCTTCGTCGGCAGCCACATCGTCCACCTGTTGGCCGCGCAGGGCATTACCGTGCGCGTGCCCACCCGCTACGCCGACACCGGCAAGGACCTGCTGGTTCTGCCCACGGTGCAAGTCGTGGAGGCCGACATCCACGAGCGCTCGACCCTGCAGGCGCTGGTCGCCGGCTGCGATGCGGTCATCAATCTGGTCGGCATCCTGCACGAACGGGGGGTCCCCGGCGGTTTCCTGCGGGTGCACGCCGAACTGCCGCAAAAGATCGTCGCCGCCTGCCGCAGCGCAGGGGTCGGGCGCTTCGTCCACATGAGCGCGCTCAATGCGGACGTCAACGGGCCGAGCGCCTATCTGCGCTCGAAAGGCCAAGGCGAAGCAGCCGTCAAGGAGGCGGGCAACGCGCTCGCCTGGACCATCTTTCGACCCTCCGTGATCTTCGGCCGCGGCGACAGTTTCCTCAACCTCTTCGCCCAGTTCCTGGGCGTGGTACCTGCGGTCGCGCTCGCATCCCCCGACACGCGCTTCCAGCCGATCTGGGTGGAAGATGTCGGACGTTCCTTCGTCGAGTGCCTGCTGAACGACGAGACGGTGGGCAAGAGCTACGATCTGTGCGGGCCGAAGGTCTATGCGCTGCGCGACCTGGTGAAGTACGTCGGCGAGATCACCGGCAACCGGCGCCCCGTGATCGGCCTGAGCGATCGCCTCTCGTACCTGCAGGCAGCCGTCATGGAATGGCTGCCCGGTCCCTTGCTGACGCGCGACAACTACTACTCCATGAAGCAGGACAGCGTCTGCGGCGGCCCCTTCCCCGCGGTGTTCGGCTTCGAGCCCACCGCGATCGAGGCCGTCGTTCCCCGCTACCTCGGTCACCAGGATCCACGCGCGCGTTACAACGACTTTCGCGTCCGCGCGGGTCGATAGGCACCCGCGAGGGTTGCTGCGCGGTCGGGGGTCTCGGATGAAGCGTTACCGCGTCGGCGGCTCGGTGCGAGACGCGCTCCTCGGCCTGCCGGTCAAGGACCGGGATTTCGTGGTCGTCGGCAGCACGCCGGAAGAGATGGTGCGTCTGGGTTTCCGCCCGATCGGCAAGGACTTCCCGGTTTTTCTCCATCCCGCCACGCACGAGGAGCACGCGCTCGCGCGCACCGAGCGTAAGACCGCCCCCGGCTACAAGGGATTCCACTTCCACACCGCGCCGGACGTGACGCTCGAAGCGGACCTGGCGCGGCGCGACCTCACCATCAATGCCATCGCCCAGGACGAGGCGGGCAACATCATCGATCCGTTCGGCGGTGTTGCCGATCTGGAGGCAGGCGTCCTGCGGCACGTGAGCCCGGCCTTCGCCGAGGATCCCGTGCGCATCCTGCGGGTGGCACGCTTCGCCGCGCGCTTCGGGTTCCACGTCGCGCCGGAGACGCTCGCGCTCATGAGCGAGATGGTCCACAACGGCGAGGTCGAAGCGCTCGTGCCAGAACGGGTTTGGCAGGAGCTCGCGCGCGGCCTGATGGAAGAAAAACCCTCGCGCATGTTCTACACCCTGCGCGAAACCGGCGCACTGGCGCGCATTCTCCCCGAGGTGGACGGTCTGTTCGGGGTGCCGCAGCGCGCGGACTTCCATCCGGAAGTGGATACGGGCGTGCACACGATGATGGTCATCGACTATGCGGCCGGACGCGGCTACGGCCTGCCCGTGCGCTTCGCCGCCCTCACGCACGATCTCGGCAAGGCCACCACGCCACCCGCGCAATGGCCCCGGCACACCGGCCACGAGGCGCGCAGCGTCGAGCTCGTCCAGGCACTGTGCGAGCGCATCCGCGTGCCGAACGACTGTCGCGAGCTCGGGCTCCTGTCTGCACGCTACCACGGCGATCTGCACCGGGCGCTGGAGCTCAATCCCTCGACGGTGCTGAAGATACTCGAGCGGGTAGACGCCTTCCGCCGCCACCGCCGCTTCGAGGATCTCCTCGCCGCGTGCGAATCCGACTTCCGCGGCCGCGCGGGCTATCGCGACGCGCCCTACCCCCAAGCCGAGCGCATGCGCCGAGCGCTGACCGCGGCTCAGGGCGTGGATGCCGGTGCGCTCGCGCGGCAAGGCGGCAGTCCGGACGCGATCCGCGTCCGGGTGCATGACGCACGCCTGGCGGCGATCAAGCAGACCCTGCGATCGGAGCTGGTCTGAATCGTGTGACCTCTCGTTTTCCAACCTGCCCGGAGCATTCTCATGATGAAACATGTCTGGCTCACCACTCTCGCGCTCGCCTGCGCCGGCCCTGTGCTCGCTCAGACCGCGCCACCCCCGGCGCCGCAGCTGCCGGCCGATGTCGCTGCTCGCTTCAAGGCGGCGGACAAGGATAACGACGGCACGCTGGACAAGACCGAGGCGGCGGCGCTGCCCGGCCTCGCACGGCAGTTCGACGCGATCGACACCGATCGCGACGGCACCGTGGACATGAAGGAGGTCGAGGCGCATCACGCACGGATGACGAAGACCCGCGCCGATCGCATCGAGCGCCGCTTCAAGGCGGCCGATGTCGACCACGACGGCACCATCGACCAGGCGGAAGCAGCGGCCTGGCCTGGTCTTGCGAAGCGCTTCACAGTGGTGGATACGGACCGCGATGGCACCGTCGACCTCGACGAAGTGAAGGCGGCGATGGGCAAACCGCGCGGGCCGCTGATGGGGACCCCGCCCCCGGCTCAGGCACCGGCGCCTGATACGAAGCAGTGAGCGGCTGCGAGAAGGGACCCGACTGCTTGCACTCCCCGTTCGCTGGCGCGCTCCTCGATCTCGCCCGCAACCTCGAAAGCGGGGTGCGTCTCGCCTTCTGGCGACCGCTCACGCGCGAGGACTTTCGCTTCTCCGCCGACCAGCTGGTGCTGCTGGCGCTGCTTCAGTTGCTGCTCAATCTGGCGCTTGGCGTGGTCGGCACCGGTCTGGACGGCTACCTCGACTGGGACGCCCTGCCCGGCGCCGCCTTCCCGCTGCTGCTGCTGCTCGCCGCGGCGTACCTCGTCGGCAAGGTCTACGGTCGGGATGCGATCGCGATCGAGCTGCCCATCGTTCTGCTCGCGCCGGCCCCCGTGTTCACGGCGTTCTTCGTGCTCGAGGAAGTGCTCGCGCGGACCGGCCTCTTCGACGGCGGTCCGGACACCGAGCGCGTCGTCTACTTCGTCTATGTCGCCTGGGTCGGCATGGTCTTCCTCGCCGCCCTGATCGTGGTCGGCGGCCGCGACCTGCGCCGCCTTGCGCTCGCCGCACTGGTGCTGCTCGCCAGCGCGGCATTGCCGCAGGCGTATCTGCCCTACGCGGATCTGTGGGCACCCTACGACGACGCGGCGACGACGGAGGAACTGCCATCGGTCGCGTCGGAGGAAGTTCTGAATCGACAGTCGCGACTGCTCGGTCTCGCGCTCGAATCCCTCGCTCCCGAGCGGCGCGGCATCGTCGATCTCTACTTCGTGGGCTTTGCCGGCTACGACGCGCAGGACGTTTTCATGAAGGAAGTCGACGCCGCGCGCGATCTGATCGAGGCGCGCTTCGACGGCCGGGGGCGCGCGGTGACGCTCGTGAACAACCCGCGCACCCTGCTCGAGGAGCCGATCGCGACCGTGAGCAATCTCGCGACGGTGCTCGACCGCGTCGGCGCGGTGATGAATCCGGAGGAGGACATCCTGTTCCTGTTTCTCACTACCCACGGCCTGCCGTCGCAGCTCGAGGTCAGGCTCGATCCGCTCGAACTGCGTCCGCTCCACCCCGCGGCGCTGCGCCAGGCGCTCGATGAGGCCGGAATGAAATGGCGCGTGATCGTGATCTCGGCCTGTTACTCCGGCAGCTTCGTCGGCCCGCTGCGCGACGAGCACACGCTGATCATCACGGCTGCCGACGCCGAGAATACCTCCTTCGGCTGCTCCGACGACGCCGATTTCACGTACTTCGGGCGCGCCTTTTTCGGTACGCATCTGCCGGCCACCCGTTCCTTCGCGGAAGCGTATCGCCGCGCCGTGGTCACCATTGCCGGCTGGGAGCAGCGCAAGGGCTACGCGCCTTCGCACCCGCAGATGCAGATGGGCAGCGCGATGGCGGAGAAGCTGCGGGCATTCGAGGCACGGGCTTCGGTGAGCACGGCCGCGACGGGGCGCTGATCGGGGTACCGGCGGAGAACCGGCTCGGCCTGACTATTGCATTGCCGGGCGGGTTCACAGAACCCCTCGCCGCGCCCGCATGAGTCCCGCCGCCACCCTTCTGCAGCCCGGTGTACCTGAGCGCATCGGCAAGTATCCGGTGCTGCGCGAACTCGGTCAGGGTGCGACGAGCCGCGTCTTCCATGCGCGCGACACCTTCGCCAACCGCGAGGTCGCGATCAAGGTTTTCGTGCCGCCGAACACCACCGATGCCAACGCGCTGCGTCGCTTCCAGCGCGTCTTCCTCAACGAGTCGTCGCTGGCCGGCAAGCTCAATCATCCCCACATCGCGGCGATCTACGACGCGGTCACGGAGGAGCGCTACACCTATCTCGTGATGGAGTACGTGGCAGGCGGCACACTCGAGCAGTACTGTGCCGCCGACACCCTGCTGCCGCTGGAAAAGGCGGTCGAGGTCATCTTCAAGTGCAACCGCGCGCTGGACTACGCGTTCCAGCACGGTGTCATCCACCGCGACATCAAGCCCGCCAACATCCTGCTGAGCCAGGGCACCGACATCAAGCTCTCCGACTTCGGCACGGCGCTGCAGGAACGCAATACCGTCACCCAGCTGAGCGGTGTGGGGTCGCCCGCCTACATGTCGCCGGAGCAGATCCGCGAAGAGCAGCTCACCCATCACACCGACATCTACTCGCTGGGCGTGGTGATCTATCAGCTCATCGCGGGTCGCCTGCCATTTCTCGGCACCAACACGGCGAGCCTCACCTACCAGATCCTCCATCACGAGGCGCCGCCGCTGCGCACCCTGCGCCCCGATGTGCCGGAGCCGCTCGAACGGATCGTGATGCGCTGCCTGGAAAAAACGCGTGAGGGGCGCTACCCGACCTGGATCGATCTCGCCAAGGATCTGGCCGGCGCCTTCCAGGCGTTGCACGTCGGCGGCACCAACATCACCGACGCCGAGAAGTTCAATTCGGCGAAGCGGCTCGACTTCTTCCGCGATTTCGACGACGTGCAGCTGTGGGAAGTGGTGCGCATCGCGACCTGGCGGGCGGTGACGCGGGATGCCATCGTGCTTCGGGAAGGCGACAGCGGCGACAGCTTCTTCATCGTCGGGCGCGGCGAGGTCGAGGTCAGCCGCGGCGGCACCTATCTCAACACGCTCTACACGGGCAACTGCTTCGGCGAGATGCTCTACTTCTCCGAGACCATCACGCGCCGCACCACCACCATTCGCGCGCTCACCGACGGCATGGTCGTCGAAATCCGTGCCGCCGCGCTGCTGCAGGCGTCCCAGGGCTGCCAGAACCAGTTCAACAAGGCGTTCGTGCGCATCCTGATCGACCGCATCGGCGAAGCGCACGCGAAGCTCGCGTCGCGCTAGGGTCTGCTCAACCCGCGGCGGTCAGCAGCACGGCTGCACCGCGCACCTTGCCCTCTTTCAGATTCGCCAGCGCAGCGTTGGCCTCGCGCAGCGGCATGCACTCCACCTCGGTCCGGACCGGCACTTTCGGCGCCAGCGCTAGAAACTCCTCACCATCGCGTCGCGTGAGATTCGCCACCGAGCGCACCGTACGCTCGCCCCACAGGATGTCGTAGGGAAACGCCGGGATGTCGCTCATGTGGATGCCCGCGCACACGACGGTTCCGCCCTTCGCCGTCGCCCGCAATGCCGCGGGCACGAGCGCGCCCACCGGCGCGAAGATGAGCGCGGCATCGAGCGGCTCCGGCGCGGCGACGGTGGAGTCACCGGCCCACTTCGCGCCGAGTTCCATCGCGAAGCGCTGACCCTCGTCGTCGCCAGGGCGGGTGAAGGCGTACACCTCGCGCCCCTGCCATGCCGCCACCTGGGCGATGATGTGGGCAGCCGCGCCGAAGCCGTAGATGCCGAGCCGCCACGCATCGCCGGCCATGACGAGCGAGCGATAGCCGATGAGCCCCGCGCAGAGCAGGGGTGCCGCGTGCGCATCGTCGTAGTCGGCGGGAAGCGGAAAGCAGTAGCGACCATCGGCGACGGTGTACTCCGCATAGCCGCCGTCGCGGTCGTAGCCGGTGAAGCGCGCGCCGTCGCAGAGATTTTCGCGCCCGGCGCGGCAATACTCGCAGTGGCCGCACGTGTAACCGAGCCACGGTATGCCGACGCGCTGACCCGCCGCGAGGTTCTCCACGCCGCTGCCGACCGCCGCCACCGCGCCGACGATCTCGTGACCGGGCACGAGCGGCAGCTTCGGGTGGGTGAGGTCGCCGTCGACGACGTGAAGATCGGTGCGGCACACGCCGCACGCATGCACGCGCACCAGCACCTCGCCCGCGCCCGGTTGCGGCAACGGCAACTCGCGCGCGGTGAGCGGCCGCCGCGCGGCGTCCATCACCATCGCAAACATCGTAATGTCCTCCCTTCGCGGGTGCCAATGCAGCGCCCGCCGTCTCTCTTTGCTAGCATACGCCCCCCATGCAAGCCCTGCTCACCTCTACGGTGCTGGTCGCCCTGGCCGAGATCGGCGACAAGACGCAGCTCCTCTCCTTCGTGCTGGCAGCACGCCTGCGACGACCGTGGCCGATACTCGCCGGCATCCTGGTGGCGACTCTCGCCAATCACGCGCTTGCCGGTGCCGTGGGCAACTGGATCGCGACGCTGGTGCCGCGGCATGTGCTCGTCATCGGCGTCGGTGTGCTGTTCATCGCCTTCGGCTTCTGGACGCTGCATCCCGACGCCCTCGACGACGATCCGCGCATCCACCGCGCCGGCGCGTTCGTCACCGCGCTCGTCGCCTTCTTTCTCGCCGAGATGGGCGACAAGACCCAGATTGCGACGGTGGCGCTCGCGGCCCGCTTCGACGCACTGGTGCAGGTCGTGCTCGGCACGACGCTCGGCATGATGATCGCGAATGCACCCGCGGTGTGGCTCGGTGACAAGCTCGCCGAGCGCATTCCAATGCGGGCCGTGCGCATTGCAGCCGCTGTCCTCTTCATCGGCTTCGGCGTGCTCACGCTGTTTGGCGTCCCGTTCTAAAGCAGCCGCGACAGATCACCCGCAGTGAAACCGATCAGAGGCCCCTCGACCCCGCAGCCAAGCGCGAGCGCCTTGAAAAGCTCGCCCATCTCCGACGGCGCCAGGAGCTTCTGCACGCCCGCGACGATTGGGAGGTAGGTCGCCGTGTCCTGCGCCGGCACCGCTTGCACGAGCTCGGTGATGCCGCAGTTCAGGAGGAAACGCGCCTGCGTCGTGTAGCCCTGCAGAGCGAGGCCGTGGTCGATGCCGGCCTCGGCGATCGCGGTGAACTCGACGTGCGCCGTGATGTCCTGCAGCCCGGGCAGGAAGAACGGGTCGTCGTGGGCATGATGGCGGTAATGACACATGAGAGTGCCGGCGGCGCGCTGCGGATGGTAGTACTCGCGCCGGCCGAAGCCGTAGTCGATGAAAAGCAACGTGCCCGACTCCAGCATCTTGCCGAGCGAGGCGGTGAGCCGCGGCCCCGCGAGGTTGACTTCGGTCAGGTAGCCCGGACTGTCCGGCAGATGCGCGAGCGCCGCTGCCAGCTCCGGTGCCGTGATCTCGTTGTCCTGCCACCGCAAAGCCCCGACCCAGCTCACGCCGCGCTCCTGCCATCTCGCTCCGTCGTTGACGACAAGATGCACGGGCAGCGCATCCAGCACCTCGTTGGCGAGCACCAGCCCGCGCCAGCGCTCGGGGAGCTCGGACAGCCAGACCGCGCGCGCCGCCAGGTGTGGCGCCGTGGCGGCGATGCGCTCGCGCTGTCGCGCCTTGAGGTCTGCGCTCACCTCGAGAATCGCGTACTGGTCGGGCAGCGCCTCGAGCGCTTCGAGCGCAAGCAGGAGTTCCGCCGCGAGGCGTCCGCTGCCCGCCCCGAGCTCCAGTACGGAGCCGCCGGTCGCGGCGACGATTTGGGCCGCCTGCCGGGCGAGCGAGCGCGCGAAAAGCGGCGAGATCTCCGGCGCCGTGACGAAGTCCCCCGCCGCGCCGAGCTTTTCCGCGCCGGCAGCGTAGTAGCCCAGTCCGGGTGCATAGAGCGCGAGCTCCATGTAGCGGGCGAACGAAATCCACCCGCCCGCCGTTTCGATGGCATCGCGGATCACCGCGACGAGCCCCTCGCTGTGCGCGCGCGCGAACGCCGTGGGCTCCGGCAGGATCCCGTCAGCTCGCCGCAAAGCCGACTCCGCGCGCGCAATTTCGATAGAATCCGGGACAGTGCACATGTCGCCGTCGCGCGCAAAACCCCATGACTCTCTCCCTCACCGGCCGCGTCGTACTCATCACCGGCGGCGCGAAGCGCGTCGGGGCCGCCATCTGCCGCCGCCTGCATGGCGTAGGTGCGAATCTCATGATTCATTATCGCTCGTCCGCAGCCGAAGCGCAGGCGCTGCAAAGCGAGCTGGAATCGCACCGCCCCGGCTCCTGCGCGCTGGTGCGCGCAGACCTGCTCGACACCGCGGCCCTGCCGCGACTGGTGGGGGAGACGGTGGGGCGCTTCGGCCGGCTCGACGTGCTCATCAACAATGCGTCGAGCTTCTTTCCCACCGCCGTCGGCGAGATCACCGAACGAATATGGGACGATCTCGTCGGCACCAATCTCAAGGCGCCGCTGTTCCTGTCGCAGGCGGCAGCGCCGGAACTGCGCCGGCATCGCGGCGCGATCGTGAACATCGTCGACATCCACGCCGACCGCCCAATGAAGAATCATCTGGTGTACAGCACGGCGAAGGGCGGGCTCGTCGCGCTCACCCGTTCGCTCGCACGCGAGCTCGGCCCCGAGGTGCGCGTGAACGGCGTGGCGCCCGGCGCCATCATCTGGCCGGAAGACAACGCCTGGTCGAACGCCGAGGAACGCGCGCGCATCGTCGCCCAGACATCGCTCAAGCGCGTCGGCGACCCGGACGACGTGGCGCGCGCGGTGTGCTTTCTGGTCTCCGATGCGCCCTACATCACCGGCCAGATCCTCGCGGTGGACGGCGGCCGCAGCATCAACCTGTGAGGCGGACGTGAACGCGCCAGCGGTAAAGCTCGAAAGAAAGCAGGCCTTCGAGGCGAACAAGCTGGTGAAGCGGCTGCGCCGTCAGGTCGGTCAGGCGATCGCCGACTACCAGATGATCGGCCCCGGCGACCGTGTGATGGTTTGCCTGTCCGGTGGCAAGGACAGCTACGGCCTGCTCGACATCCTGATGAAGCTTCGCAGCCACGCGCCGCTCGACTTCGAGATCGTCGCCGTCAACCTCGACCAGCGTCATCCCGGCTACCCCGAGCACGTGCTGCCGGATTACCTCTGCGCGCTCGGCATCCCGTTTCGCATCGTCGTCCAGGACACCTACAGCGTCGTCAAACGCGTGATTCCCGAAGGCAAGACGATGTGCTCGCTCTGCTCGCGGCTGCGCCGCGGCGTGCTCTACCGCGTCGCCAGGGAAATCGGCGCCACCCGCATCGCGCTCGGCCATCACCGCGACGACATTCTCGAAACCTTCTTCCTGAATCTCTTCTTCGGCGGCAAGCTTAAGGCAATGCCGCCCAAGCTCGTGTCCGACGACGGTCAGCACGTGGTCATCCGCCCGCTCGCCTTTGTGCGCGAGCGCGATCTCGAAGCGCATGCCCGAGCCTGCGGTTTCCCGATCATTCCGTGCGATCTCTGCGGCTCGCAGGAGAACCTGCAACGCCAGCAGGTGAAGGCGATGCTGCGCGAGTGGGAGAAGCGCTTTCCCGGTCGCGTCGAGACCATCTTCAACGCGCTGTCGCAGGTGAAGCCCTCGCACTTGCTCGACCCGGGCCTGTTCGATTTCCGGGGGCTCGAGGCGACCGGCGAAGCGAGCGCCGACGGCGACATCGCGTTCGACGAGACCTCGTTTCCCCGCCCAGCGGGCCGCCCGGCATCTTCCTGAAGCCACCTACCCACGCAGGGCGCCGCCGCCTTTGTACCGGCGGATTTGCTACAATCCGCGGCCTTTCCGGCAGCAGACCGGGCTTCCCCTGGGATCTCAACTCGATGAGCGCACAAGATCAATTCCTGAAACGGAAGGTGGGTCCCTTTTACCCGCCGCAGCGGACCCTGATGGGTCCAGGCCCCTCCGACATCCACCCGCGGGTGCTGTCGGCGATGGGCCGTCCAACCATCGGCTATCTCGACCCGGTGTTCGTCGAGATGATGGAGGAACTCAAGGGGCTGCTCCGCTACGCCTTCCAGACCCGCAATGCGCTGACCTTTCCGGTGTCCGGTCCGGGCTCGGTAGGCATGGAGATGTGTTTCGTCAACATGGTCAACCCTGGCGACAAGGTCGTCGTCTGCCGCAACGGGGTGTTCGGCGGGCGCATGATCGAGAACGTCGAGCGCTGCGGCGGCACGGCGGTGGTCGTCGACGACGCGTGGGGCACGCCGGTGGACCCGAACAAGGTGGAGGACGCGCTGCGCGGGAATCCCGACGCGAGGATCGTCGCCTTCGTGCACGCCGAGACCTCCACCGGCGTGCGCTCGGATGCCAGGACGATCGCCGCGATCGCGCAGGCGCACGGCGCGATGACCATCATGGATGCGGTCACCTCGCTCGGCGGCATCCCGGTCCTGGTCGACGAATGGGGCATCGATGCCGCCTATTCGGGCAGCCAGAAGTGCCTGTCGTGCACGCCGGGTCTGTCGCCGATCACCTTCAGCGACCGCGTCGTCGAACTCGTGCGGGCGCGCAAGGAAAAGGTCCACAGCTGGTTCATGGATCTCGGCCTGCTGCTCGGCTACTGGGGTGCGACCACGCGCACCTACCACCACACGGCGCCGACCAATTCGTTGTACGCGCTGCACGAGGCGCTGCGCATGCTGAAGGAAGAGGGGCTGGAGGCGAGCTGGGCGCGTCACGAGCGCAATCACAAGGCCTTGCGCGCCGGCCTCGAGACCCTCGGCATGCAGTACCTGGTCGAAGACGCCTATCGTCTGCCGCAGATGAATGCGGTGCGCGTGCTGCCCGACCTCGACGAGAAGGAGGTGCGCCGACGCCTGCTGCACGACTACAACCTCGAGATCGGCGCCGGCCTGGGCGACCTCGCGGGAAAGATCTGGCGCTTCGGCATCATGGGCTATTCCTGCAAGATGGAGAACGTGATGCTGTGCCTGTGCGCGCTGGAGACCGTGTTCGCCGACATGGGCGCGGGCGCGCGCTTCGGTGCGGCCGAAGCGGCCGCCTATCACGCCTACGCGCTGAATCCGACACGTGCGCGG
>JAEUMX010000125.1 GCA_016791285.1 Burkholderiales bacterium | reverse complement strand
CAAGAAGCAGGGCGTGATCGACTATCGCATGGCGCAGTACCACAAGCGCGTGAAGCAGATCCACAACAACGCGAACGATGCGGAGCAGAAGCGCTTCCAGGATACGATCGCGCTCTTTCGGAAATACGGCCAGCAATACGGCTTCGACCCGGTGATGCTGGCGGCCCAGGGTTTCCAGGAGTCGCAGCTCAAGCAAAGCGCGAAGAGCCATGTCGGCGCGATCGGCGTCATGCAGATCATGCCGGCCACCGGCAAGGAGCTCAAGGTGGGCGACATCAAGCAGATCGAGCCGAACATCCACGGCGGCGCGAAGTACATGGACCAGCTGATGACCAGGTACTTCCCGGATGCGAAGTTCTCCGAGAACAACCGCACGCTCTTCGCGTTCGCCTCCTACAACGCCGGGGCGGGCAACATCTCGAAGATGCGCAAGGAGGCCGAGAAGCGCGGGCTCGATCAGGACAAGTGGTTCAACAACGTCGAGGTCATCACGGCCGAGCGGATCGGGATGGAAACGACGACGTACGTGCGCAACATCTACAAGTACTACGTCGCCTACAAGCTCACCATGGAGGCGCAGGAGGCGCAGCGTGGGGCACGGGATAGCGTCGCACCGACTTCCAAGTGACCAGCCGCAGCACCCTGACCGCGACCCCGTAGCAGCCGAGCCCGGATGCCACGGGATCGGCTAGCTACCGTATCGCCGCAGCTTTCGGGCTGCGGATAGCTGTCTCACACGCATTGAGGAGACACACATGGCGAAGCAGAGCAAGCCGGATTTCCTGATCCTCTGGGGCGACGATGTCGGCCAGTCCAACTTGAGCATCTTCACGAAAGGCATGATGGGCTATCGCACGCCCAACATTGACCGCGTCGCGGAAGACGTCATCTGCGACAACGTCAGCAGCCACAAGACCAAGCGGGTCGAGGACTTCCTTGCGGCGCATCGCAATGTGCAGATGCACTTCACTCCGACCTACTCCTCGTGGCTGAACCAGGTCGAGAACTGGTTCTCTCGTATTCAGCGCGACGTGATCAGCCGCGGCATCTTCACTTCGGTGAAGGACCTGAGCCGAAAGCTGATGCGCTACGTCCGCGCACACAACAAAGATCCCAAGCCGATCAAGTGGAAGTACGACGACCCGTCGCGGCGAATCCGGCAGGTGCCAATTCATTGACGCAGTGGACTAGCGGTACGCACGCGCCATGGCGTCCAGCCCGGCCATCACATAGCGCAGCAGGTCCGCCTTCAGATCCGCGCCGCCCTCGACGACGCCGGTAATCATCCTGTCGATGTCGCTGATTCGTCCCGAGCGATCGAAAACTGATCGAGCAATGCAGGCGGAATGAGAGAAGTCCGAAGTCGATTCAGCGAGACCCCAGGGTCAGCGTCGCCAAGCGTCCCCGGATTGGATATCAGCGCTCGTCCGCTCCCGTCAACCGTGGGCGATCGATCCAGGGAACCAGCCCCACCTCCGAGGCGATCCGGATGAGCTCGATGTCGGAGCTGACACCGAGCTTGCGCCGGATCTGGCAGACGCGGTTGGCAATCGTCTTGGGACTGAGCTTGAGCTGCTGGGCGATCTCATCGGTGTCGATACCGGACAGCAGCAGCCGGCATATCTCGAATTCGCGCGGTGCCAGCGCGTCGAAAAGGCCATGCCGCGAGGACATGCGCGAGAACGCAAGGGTCTGCGCGACGGCACGGCTCAGATAGCGCTTGCCCGCAGCAATGGCAGCCAGCGCCTCGATCAGTTCTTCAGGCTCGCTGTCCTTGGTGATGAAGCCGAGCGCGCCTGCTTCGAGCGCAGGCTGCGCGAATGCCGCCTGCGAGTACATCGAAAACATGAGAACGCGCGCGCCCGGATGGTAAGCGATGATGCGGCGGGTGACGTCGATGCCGCTCGCGCCGGGGAGCATGATGTCCATCACCACGACATCGGGCATGTGCACTTTGTACAGCGCATAGGCGTCGTCGGCGTTCGCCCCCTCGGCAACCATCTGGAAACCGGGTGTGGTCTCGATCAAGCGCCGGTAGCCGGCGCGCACCACCGAGTGATCGTCGACCAGCATGACACGGACGGCGGGTCTGCTCACGCCGTATGCTCCTCGGCGTTCACCTCGCCGAGCGGCAGCAGCACCTTCACACGCCAGCCGCCAGTCGGATCGGCTCCGCTCTCGAACCGGCCACCCAGCGCGATGGCGCGTTCCCGCATAGCAAGCGCCCCCAGCCCGCTCGCCGGAAACTCGCTCGGCGCGCCGCGCCCGTTGTCGTGCACGTCCACGGTCACCGCACCGCCGCGGCTCGTGATCGCGACACTGACGCCGATCTCGATGCGCGTGCAATCGGAATGCTTGATGGCGTTCGTCAGGCACTCTTGAACGATGCGGTAGATGCTGGTGTCGAGCTCGTTCGAAAAGCCGCGCCACTCGCCGATCGTCGTCAGCACCACGTCGAGCCTGCGATCCGCGTCGCCGCGCCGACCCTCGCAGAGCCGGTGCAGCGCCTGGCGCAGCCCGAGCGTGTCGATCTCGACCGGATGCAACGTCGACAACCGGTCGCGAACCGCTACGAGCAGCCGCCCGACGTGGTCGGCGATCTGGTCGACGCATTCCCGGCACGGCGCGTACGGATCGTTCTGCGCGAAGTGCCGCTGCAGCACGTGAAGGTTCGGCTTGATAGCGACCAGGTACGGGCTCAGCCCGTCGTGCAAGTCGTGCGCGATCGAGCGCCGGGTGGCCTCCTCGATGCCGAGCAGCTTGCGCAGCGTTGCGTTGCGCTCCGCAGTCGTCGACTGCAGCGCCTCGGCCATCTTGTTGAACGACTCCGACAAGTCCCGCATCTCCTCCACGTCGAACGAAGGCAGTCGCGCGCCGTGGTCTCCGGCCTCGATCGCCTTCAACGCGTTACGCATCGCATCTATCGGCGCCAGCGCACGGGCGAGTACCCAGTACACGAGGGCGACGAGCGCGACCGCGAAGCTCCCGGTGAGTGCGATCTCGCGCGCGAAATCTTCCTGGATCTCGCCCAACTCGTCCGCCGGTGAGGGCGTGATCAGGAAGTATCCGATCTTGACGTCGTCGACGAAGATGTCCTTGCGCATCGCCCGGGATTCGGCGGAGCCATCACCAGGCCCCAGCCAGCCGAAGCCGCGCAGCAGGGGGTTGCTTTCGGGAACGGTTCCGGAGACGCGGCTGCCCAGCGTGTCGTAGACCGCCACGCGGACGTGGCGGACGTCGCGCAGCTGCTGGCTCACATCCAGGAGCCTGAGCGCGTCGCCCGCGCTGGCACCTGGATACGGCAGCGCGATCCGGTTGGGCAGCAGTGTGAACAGCAGGCGCAGCGTCGACCGGATCTCCGCGTCGGCATCGCGCTGGGCGCTCCACAGCGCCGCCACACTGAACAATCCCATCAACAAGATCATCAGCCCGGCCACAATGATCGCGAGTCTGAGCTTGAGGCTCATCGCAGGAAAAGTCGATCGGAGATGGGGTCATCGTATCCCAAGAGCACAGGGAAAAACTCCCCGTCTACCGGTTACAGCGCCCCGCATTCCGGGTCACGTTTGCAGATATCGTTGTGGCGCGTGCTATCGACCCACGCGGTGCCATTCCTTCACGGAGCGGCACCCATAACGAACTAATCGCAAACCCTAGGAGGGGACAGACCTTGGACTCCACTTTTCCCACGTCGACGGAAATTCGCGCCAAGCGCAGGCCCGCCACCTCGAGCGGCCGCACGCCCGCGCATCGAACCACAATCTACTGCGCCGTTACGGCCGCGCTGATGCTGGTCGGCAGTCAGGCGTTCGCCAACGAAGAGCTGGTGCGACTCGCGAAGGACGATCGCCAGTGGGTGATGCAGGGTAAGGACTACGACCACAGCCACTACAGCGGCCTCAAGCAGATCAACCGCGGCAATGTCAAGAACCTGAAAGCCGCGTGGAGCTTTTCCACCGGCGTCCTGCACGGGCACGAAGGCGGTCCGCTGATCGTGAACGGCATCATGTACGTGCACACGCCGTACCCCAACATCACCTACGCGATCGACCTCGACAATCCGGACAAGATCCTGTGGGAGCACAAGCCCAAGCAGGATGCCTCGGTGCGCGCGGTGGCCTGCTGCGACGTGGTCAATCGCGGCCTGGCCTACGGTGACGGCAAGATCTTCAAGACCCAGCTCGACGGCAACGTCGTGGCGATGGACGCCAAGACCGGCAAGGTAGTCTGGAAGATGGAGAACTCCGATCCGAAGGTCGGCTCCACGCTGACCCAGGCGCCGATCGTCGTCGAGGACATGGTGATCGTCGGCTCCTCCGGTGCGGAGCTGGGCGTGCGCGGCTACGTCACCGCCTACCGGATGAAGGACGGCAAGCAGATGTGGCGCGCCTACGCCACCGGCCCCGACAGCGACCTGCTGCTGGCCGAGAACTTCAACGCCACCAATCCACACTACGGCCAGTTCGGTCTGGGAACCAGCACCTGGGAAGGCGATGCGTGGAAGATCGGCGGCGGCACCAACTGGGGCTGGTATGCGTATGACCCCGAGCTCAAGCAGATCTACTACGGCTCCGGCAACCCGGCGCCGTGGAACGAAACGATGCGGCCGGGCGACAACAAGTGGACGATGGCCATCTGGAGCCGCGACGCGAAGACCGGCAAGGCCAAGTTCGCGTTCCAGAAGACGCCGCACGACGAGTGGGACTACGCCGGCGTGAACTGGATCGGCCTCTCCGAGCAGGTGGTCGACGGCAAGAAGCAGAAGCTGCTGACCCACCCCGACCGCAACGGAATCATCTACACGCTCAACCGCGAGAACGGCAACCTGATTCGCGCCGACAAGATGGACCCCACGGTCAATGTCTTCAAGGGTTACGACATGAAGAAAGGGGTGCCGATCCGCGACCCCGAGTACAGCACACGCATGGACCACCTCGCCAAGGGCATCTGCCCGTCGGCGATGGGCTATCACAACCAGGGCCACGACTCGTACGACAAGAAGCGCGAGCTGGTCATGCTCGGCACCAACATGATCTGCATGGACTGGGAACCGTTCATGCTGCCGTACCGCGCGGGTCAGTTCTTCGTCGGTGCGACGCTCAACATGTACGCCACGCCGGGCAACAACGGCAACATGGGTCAGGTCAAGGCGTATGACGTCAAGACGTCGAAGTTCAAGTGGGTCAAGAGCGAGAAATTCTCGGTCTGGGGCGGCACGACGACGACCGCGGGTGACCTCGTCTTCCACGGCACGCTGGACGGCCTGATCAAGGCACGTGACGCCGACACCGGTGAGCTGCTTTGGCAGTTCAAGCTGCCTTCGGGCGTCATCGGCCATCCGGTCACCTACGAGCACAAGGGCAAGCAGTACGTCGCGATCTACTACGGCGTAGGCGGCTGGCCTGGGGTGGGTCTGGTGTTCGATCTGACCGATCCGACGGCCGGCCTCGGCGCAGTCGGCGCGTTCAAGGAACTGCAGCAGTACACGAAGATGGGTGGCGGCATGATGGTGTTCGCCCTGCCCTGAATCCGTCCCGCTGGAGCGGCGCACCGCAAGGTGCGCCGCCAAGGAGTCCAAGTGAACAAATCGAGCAGGAGAACGGCGGCGCTCGGGCTGATGGCGCTGCTGCTCGCGACGGTCCAACCGGCCGCTGCGGGGGAAACCCTAAAGGTCTGTGCGGCCGACAACGAAATGCCCTACGCGAACACGCGGGGAGACGGTTTCGAGGACCGCATCAGCGCCATCCTCGCCGGCGAGATGGGCGTCACGGTCGAGCGCGTGGGTTTCAGCGACCCGCGCTACGTCGTCCGCGACCTCCTCGACAAGGGCAAGTGCGACGTGCTGATCGGTGTCGACTACGGGGATCCCCGGCTCGAGACCACCCGTCCGTACTACCTGTCGAACTACGTCTTCGTCACGCGCGCGCGCGATCATCTGGATGTCAAGGACTGGAACAGTCCCGCGCTTCGCACCGCCCGCATCGGCGTGATACCCGGCACGCCGGCGGAAACGATGCTGGTGCAGATCGGACGCTATCCGGACAGCTTTCCGTACCTGATGGCGCTCGGCGGCAACCGCGCACCGCGCAACCGCTACGTCCGCTATGACGTGGAAAAGCTGATCGGCGACGTCGGCAACGGCACCATCGACGTGGCAGTCGCCTGGTTGCCGTCGGTTGCCCGGTACATCGCCAAGTCGCCTGAACCGCTGACGGCCAGCGTCGTGCCTCAGGCCACACGCGCCAACGGCGACCCGGTGATCTTCCAGTTCGAGACCTCCGTCGGCGTGCGCAAGGGCGACACGGCGTTGCTCGAACGCGTGCAGGGCGCGCTGGATCGCGGCAGCGGCGACATCCAGCAGGTGCTGGTGGACGAAGGAATAAAACCCGCGACCGACACATCGAAGGCGGGTGCCATCAGGGACGGGAAGGGGAACGGATGATGATCGCTTCGCATCGCCTCACGATCGCCACGCTGCTGCTGATGCTGCTGCTGATGCTGCTCGCGCTGCTGCCGCTGGCGGCGATCGCGCAGGCGCCACGCTTCTATAACCTCGTGACCGGCGATCCGCTCGATTTCACGAACCTGAAGGAAAGCGAGACGCCGGCAGTGAAAAGTTTCAAACAGACCGGACACAACCCCTACAACAAGGACGCCGCCGCCATCAAATCCGGAGAATCACTGTACGCCACCGCCTGTTCTGGCTGCCACGGACATCATGCCGAAGGCAAGCTCGGTCCCGGATTGGCCGACGACTACTGGACCTACCCGGCCAATGCCACCGACGCCGGGATGTTCTCGGCCATCTTCGACGGCCTGCAGGGACAGATGGGGCCGCAGCGCGGATTGATCACGCAGGACCAGATGCTACAGATCATGGCCTGGCTGCGATCGATCTACAAGGGCTCCCCGGCGAGAGCCGAATGACTCAAGTGAACCGCCGAGCTGACAACACCAGAATGCACGTCCACCACCGTTCCCACCAAGGAGGAGTCAACCATGAAAATCGCCACAGTCCTTGCCGTCGCGTTGTTCGGTGCCAGCCTGCCCGCCTACGCCTACGACGGCACCAAGTGCAAGGCTCCCGGGGACTGCTGGGAACCGAAACCCGGCTACCCGGCGAAGATCGAGGGCAGCAAGTACGATCCGAAGCACGATCCCAATGAGCTGGCGAAGAACGAGAACGCGGTCAAGGCGATGGAGGCACGCAACGCCAAGCGCCTGGAGAATTTCGAGAAGACCGGCGTCTTCAAGTTCGACGTGAACTAGGCGACGGCGCCCGACCGACGTCCAGATTCTGGGACGCCCCCGCGGGGGCGTCCTTTTTTGGCCCCGCGCGGCCGTGCTGCACAAATCCGGTCTTCAGGCATGTCCGAACCTGATCTCGCCTGCTGGCGCTCGCGCGCCCTGGCTTTCGAGTCGAGCCTAAACTCGGTGCTCGTGGGAATGCAGGATGCGGTGCGCATGATCACGATCGCCGTCTTCGCCCGAGGCCATGTCCTGCTGGAGGGCGATGTCGGCGTCGGGAAGACGACGCTGCTCAAGTCCGTCGCCCGTGCCGTCGGCGGGGCATATCAGCGCATCGAGGGCACCGTCGACCTGATGCCCTCGGATCTCGTTTACTACACGCAACTCGGCGACGACGGCCGCCCACGCGTGCTGCCCGGGCCACTGCTCGAACGCGGCGAAGACCTGTCGATATTCTTCTTCAACGAGATCAACCGCGCTCGACCGCAGGTGCATGCGCTGCTGCTGCGCGTGATGGCCGAGCGCACCATCAACGCATTCAACCGGGAGTTCCGTTTCCCGTTCCTGCAGGTGTTCGCCGACCGCAACCGCGTCGAGCGCGAGGAAACCTTCGAGTTGCCGGCTGCCGCCCGCGATCGCTTCCTGATGGAGATCTCGATCGAGGTGCCGGAGCAGCGCAGCAAGCTGCGGGCCCTGATGTTCCAGCCGCGCTACCACGATGTGGACGCGATGATTGCCGGACTTGCAGAGGGCATGATCGAGCACGAGAAGCTGGACGAGGTCGCCAGGGCCATCCAGACGACGATCCGCGCCTCGGACGCGCTCGAGGAATACGGTGTCGATCTGTGGCTGGCGACCCGCGATCCGGCCCGCTACGGCGTCACGCTGTCCGACGTCGACATCGATGAATTCGTTCTCGCCGGGGCGAGCCCGCGCGGCGTGGCGATGCTCACCCGCGCCGCCCGCGTGCACGCCTGGCTCGAGGGCCGCGAGGCGACCGTGCCCGAGGACGTGCGGGCGGTGTTCCCGGAGACGATCACTCATCGCATCTGCCTGCGCCCGGTGTACGAGGTGCAGCGCGGGACTTTGCTGGGCCCGTTCGTGGGCGAGGTCCTCAAGCGCGTATGCGCGCCCTGAACGCCACCGTGCAGGAGTTCTTCTATCGGCCGGCCGGCCGCTTCGCCGGCGCCACCGACGGCTCGCATCGGGCACGGCGGCTCGGCGCCGGTGACGACTACTTCGGCTCCGCGCCGCTGCATCAGGGGCACGATACGCGGCGCCTCGATCTGCGCCAGACGATGAGCGATCCCTTCGGCCGCACCTGGGTGCGCGAGTTTCGCACCCGGGTGAACGTGCCGCTGATCGTGATCGCCGATCTGTCCGGTTCGATGGATTTCGTCGGCCGCTCCCGCCGCTACGTCATGCTGCTCGATCTCGTGGCGGTCTGCGCACGGTCCGCCTGGCGCCAGGGTGATCCTTTCGGTTTCATCGGCTGCGACGACCGCGTTCGTCGCGAACTGCACTGTCCGCCGAGCCGCGGTCGCACGGTCGCCGAGCGCGCATGGTCGAGGCTGAGTCTGCACGTGCCGCAGGGCGACAGCGCGCAAGGTCTCCGCCAGGCCGCGTCCTGGCTGCCGTCGCGGCGCTGCCTCGTCCTCCTCGTCTCCGACATGCATCTGCCCGAGCGGTTGCTGACGGCGGTGCTCGCATCCCTGGGTCGCCACGACGTGCACGCGATCATGCTGACCGACGGTACGGAACACCTGCCACCCCGACGCTGGGGCCTGGCGCGACTGGCCGACCTCGAGACCGGCCACGACCGCCTGGTTTGGCTGCGCCCCGGATTCGAACAGCGGATGGAGCGCGGGTACGAGTCGCGCATCGCGGCGTTCCGGTCGCTGTGCCGGCGCTGCGGCGTCGAGAGTCTGGTGCTCGAGGACCGGATCGACAGCGCGCTGCTGACCCGCCACTTCCTGGCGGGCGCACGGTGATGACGTCATCGACCGCTCGCCCGCTGGCGGCGCTCGTCGCCTGCGTCCTCCTCTCGTCCCCGGCATTGGCCGAGGCGCCCGCGCTGCACAGCGTGGAGGTTCCCCGCCCTTTCGGCCACGTCGTCGGCGACCTCGTTCCGATGCGCGTGACGGTGGAACTGCCCAGCGGCTGGAACATCGACGAGGACGGTCTGCCGCCCCTCAATCGCGAGGACCGCGTCATCGAGTTGCGCCGCCGATCGATCGAGCCGGCCACCGACGCCTGCGCCGCATGCGTGCGCATCGTCCTCGACTGGCAGGTGTTCAAGAGCGTGCGTGCCACCGAGGACCTGATGATTCCGGCCTTTCCGCTCCGGTTGCGCTCCGGCGCCCGCGTCGAGACGCTGACCGTTCCCCAGCAGCCGGTTTCGATCTCGCCGCTGACGGCATGGGAAAGGAGGCAGAACTGGATCGAAACCATGCAACCCGGCTACGGACCGTTTCGGTACGACGTCCAGGTACCGGCGCGGCGCGCCGCGGGATGGGCGCTCGCCGGAGTGCTGGCAACCCTGCTGTGGTTAAGACTGAACGCCCTGTGGCCGTTCTCCCGCTCGAACCGGCCATTCTCGAAAGCGCTGCGCGCGCTGCGCGACACCCGTGGCGCCTCGGAGGACGAGCGTGTGGCGGGCGGCCTGCGCAGACTTCACGACGCATTCCACGCAGTCGCCGGCGAAGCCGTGTTCGCCGATGATCTGCCACGGTTCTTCGAGCGCTTTCCCGAGCTCGACTTCGCGCGCGAGGACGTGACTCGGATGTTTGCCGCGTCGCGTGCCCGCTTCTTCGGAGAAACCGGCCCGCCGATCCAGTCGCGCGAGCTCGTCGTGCTGACGCGTCGCCTCGCGCGCGCGGAGGCGCGGATGCGGTTGCGACGGCCATGACACTCGATTTCGACAACACGGCCTGGCTGCTTCTGCTGCCCCTGGCACTTCTGCCCTGGCTCTGGCACGGTCAGCGGCGGCTGCCCTGGGATAGCATCGGAGCCCTTCCGCGGGATCCGTCGGCGCGCATGCTGGATATCGGGCTGCGCGCGCTGGCGAGCCTGGCAATCGTCGCCGCGCTGCTCGGGCTGGCCGGCATGCATGGCGAGGGGCAGCCTATCGAACGCGTGGGCACCGGCGCCCACATCGTGATCGCGCTCGATCGCAGCGCGAGCATGGCGGACGGCTTCGCCGGATCGGAGGGCGCGGCGGACGAGGCGAAGGGTGTCGCTGCCTCGCGTCTGCTGACGGAGTTCATCTCCAGTCGACCGCGCGACATGTTCGGCGTGACCTACTTCAGCACGGCGCCGCTGCACGCGCTCACACTGACCGCCGACCACGACGCGGTGCGCGCCGCCATCGCCGCCTCGGCCTCGCCCGGCGCTGGACTCACCAACATCGCCGCCGGCCTCACGATGGCGCTGAACGAGTTCCGCGACCAGCCGCGCACCGGCTCGCGCGTCATCCTCCTGGTGTCGGACGGCGCCGCGTACGTCGATCCGCGCGCGCAGGCGATCATCCGCCGCTTGTTCCAGGAATACCGTGCCGAGCTCTACTGGATCTTCCTGCGCACCTCCGGCGGCAGCAGCCCGACCCAGCCGCCATCGGCCGATGCCGGGCCGGACCTCGCGCCGGAGTATCACCTCGACCTCTTCTTCCGCGACCTCGGCGTGCCCTACCGGCTGTACGAGGCCGACAACCCGCGCTCCCTCGAGAAAGCCATCGACGACGTCTCGCGGCTGCAGAACATGCCGCTGCGGTACATCGAGCAGCAGCCGCGCCGCGACCTGTACGCGCTGACTTACTGGCTGGCGACGGCCTGCGCGCTGGCGCTGCTGGCAGCGCGCGTGCTGGAGCTGCGGCGATGGTGAACCGAGGGACATTCGCCTCGGCGTTGACGACGCTGGCGGCGGTGACCGCGATCGGCTGTCTGGCGCTGGCCGCGCTGGCGGCATTCAACGCGTGGCGCGCGACGCTCGCCAACCGCGACATCGCCGCCGGCAAGGCACCCCCGGGCGCCCCGGTGCTCGTCCTCTTCGCACGGGCGCATGCGCTGCAACGTGACCGCCGGTGGGACGAAGCGCTGTCGACCTATTCCGAAGTCGAGGCAATCGCGTCGCCGGAGGTCGCGCACGCGGCCCGCTTCAATGCGTCGAACATCTACCTGCGGCGCGCCATCGCCGTGGCGCTCGAGGAGGGCTCGCCCGAGAAGGCGATCACGCTGGTGGAAATCGCCAAGTCGGGATACCGGCACGTGCTGCGCGAGCGCCCGGACGAATGGAACGCGCGCTACAACCTGGAGCTCGCACAGCGCCTGGTGCCGGACTACGAGGTGCGCAACTGGCGGCGTTCCGGCAGCGAGGCCGAGGTCGAGGAGGCGCTAAAGCGAGACAAGTCGGCGTGGACCGAGATGATCGGCACGCCGCGCGGCATGCACTGAGCGTATGACCCGCTCGACGACGACAGAACCACAGTACGCACCGACCGGCCGCTGGCGGAAGGTGCTGCTCGCCGCCGCCTGCCTCGCCTTCGCTGCAGCCGCGCTGCATCCCGGCATCACGCTGTCCAGTTACGTCGGAAGCTTTCTGTTTGCCATCGACATCACCCAGAGCATGAACGTGCGCGACGTGATGCGCTCGGAACAGCACGTGTCGCGACTCGATGCCGCCCGCTCGCTCGCCATCGAGACCGTGCGCCGGCTGCCCTGCGGCAGCCAGGTGGGAGCTGCCGCGTTTACCGAGCGCAAGACTTTGGTGTTGCTGTCCCCTCTTGAGGTGTGCGCGCACCGGCCGGCGATCGAGGACACGATTGCCGGGCTGGACTGGCGCATGGCTTGGGCGGCGGACAGCCATCTCTACTTCGGCACGATTTCGGCGCTGACCGAAATCGACAAGCATTACCCGGGCACCTCGCTCGTGTTCTTCACCGACGGCCATCAGGCACCGGCGCTTTTTCCGGGACGCGAGCCGAAATACGAACGCAAGGACGACTCGCCGCACGGCGTGATCCTTGGCATCGGCGGCACGACCGCACAGCCGGTCCCCAAGTTCGACGACAAAGGTGCCATCAGCGGCTACTGGACGCACGAGGAGGTCGCCCAATTTGCGAGCACGGGGCTGCCGACGCTTTCGGTACTCGACATGGAGCGCATGGCACGCGGCGAAGATGTCAGGAATGCCGGGCAACGGCCCGTGGGCTCGGACAACGAGCACCTCTCGCAGCGCCGGGATGAGGTGATCGCCGATCTGGCTGGCGCCATGGGCCTCGCCGCCGCGAGCCCGGCGAACGCGACCGAGGTGCTGCAAGCGCTGGCTGCGCTGCCGACCACCCGCTCGGTGCCGGTGCGTCACGAACTGCATCCCTATCTCGCCGCGCTCGCGGGCTGCCTATTGCTGGCGTCGCTGGTTCCGGAACGCTCGCGCGCCATTCTGCGGCGCGAGACCCGGCCGGGGCGCTCGTCCTCTCACCCCTTGTCTGTGGAGACATCGACATGAACCGATTCGCAAGACCTGGTCTGCCTGCCGCATGGCTGTTCGCACTGAGCTCCGTCGCATCCGCGCATGCGTACGCGCACGGGCCAACGCCGCAGAAGATAGATGAAAGCGTGGAAATCGCCGCGCCGCCCGCGAAGGTCTGGACGCTGGTCGGCGACTTCGAGCACTTCGAAGCCTGGAACCCCCGCGTCAAGTCGTCCACGGCGGACAAGGGCAACAGCACCGGGTCGACGCGCCGCCTGACGCTGGATTCCGGTGGAACGGTCACCGAACAACTGGACGAAATCTCCGCCACGGAGATGAGCATGTCGTACCGCTCGGGGCGTGAAGTCGACCCGAAGGTGCTTGCGGTGAGCTCGTACTCTGTCCGGCTCAAGGTCATCCCCACGACCTCCGGCAGCCGCCTCGAATGGAAGGCGCGCGCCTACCGCGCCGACACCGGCAACGAGCCGGCCGCGGGTATGGACGACGCCGCAGCAGTGCGTTCCCTGCAGGAGCTGATACAACCCGCGCTCGCGCGCGCGAAGTCTTCGCTCGAAGGCAAGTAGACCCCGCCGCGCTCACCTCGCGGATCGGCGGCGCGCGATCTCCAGCGTCGTGCGCGCGCCCTCGTCATCCGGTGACGATGCCATCCACGCGCGGGCGAAGTGTTCGAGCTCGGGCCAGCGCTCCTCGGATTCAAGCACCATCGCCTGCATGAAGCGAGGGCGTAGCGGATCGTCGCGGCGCGGGTCGATGTCCCAGAACGGCGCGCCAGACTGGGCATCGGCCTTTCCGGGCGCGGCGTTTGTGGCGGCGCGGCCGATCACCTCGTCGATCCATTGCGTCGGCACGGCCACATACAGAGACCCGGCGTCACTCTGCCGGTAGAACGTGAGGAGCCCGATCAGACGGCCCTGTGCATCGAACAACCCACCGCCGGAGGCGCCCGTGACGAATCCGGCAGACGTGCGCAGCACGTGCGCCTCGTGCATCGGATAGCGCGCGATGATGCGGCCGCGGGAGAAGCCAAGCCGCCCCTGGGCAAAGCCGACCGCGAAACACGCTTCGCCGACCGTTACACTCGCTGATGCCCTGCGCGCGAGTGGACGTGCCGGCAGTCCCGGAACCGACAAGGCGCAGACGTCCAGATAGGCATCGGCGGCGCGCACCGTCGCCTCGAATGACCCGGCATGCGCGGACACCATGATCGTGTCCGCGCCCCGGACCACATGGCAGTTCGTTACCGCCAGCCCCGGTCCGACGATCACTGCCGAGCCGACGCCCAGCAATCCGTCGCCCTCGGCAACGACGCGAGCCACCTGCCAGGTCATCTCCTGGATCAAGGCGGCGGCCTCTGACGAGCGCGCGCCGTCCGCACCGAAGGCCGGCATTGCGCCGGTCCACATCAGGATCGCAATCAACGGCCCCGTGATGCGTTCACGGCCGGCACGGTACGTCGTGCGCGCTACGCCGGTAGGAGGCGATTCACCCCGACTCGTGGTTCCGCGTGTCATTTCGTAGATCCGGCGAAGGTGTCTGCAGAACGAAGCACTGCACTAGCGGTACGCGCGCGCCATGGCGTCCAGCCCGGCCATCACATAGCGCAGCAGGTCCGCCTCCAGCTCCGCGCCGCCGTCGACGACGCCGGGAATCATCCGAGACGCGATCTGCCTCGGCGCCATCAGCAGCATGAAGAC
>JAEUMX010000110.1 GCA_016791285.1 Burkholderiales bacterium | reverse complement strand
GTTCCGCCCCCGACAGCGCTGTGTCACCCGGTCGCTTCGTGAGAACATGCCGCATCGGTCACCCTCGGAGCGTTACTGCACATGGACGCTGGCTTCGCTGTGCTCAAGCCCCACACCAAGGACCTCGGCGGCTTCCAGGTCCGTCGGCTCTTGCCGGGCCATCCGATCCGGATGGTGGGCCCGTTCGTTTTTTTCGACCACATGGGTCCCGCGACGTTCCCGCCCGGAGGCGGGGTGGACGTGCGACCGCATCCGCACATTGGGCTGGCGACGGTCACGTATCTCTTCGAGGGCGCGCTCGTGCATCGCGACAGCTTGGGCAGCGTGCAGCGCATCGCGCCCGGCGACGTGAACTGGATGACCGCCGGCCGCGGCATCGTGCACTCCGAGCGCTCGCCCGACGACGAGCGACCCGCGGGGCCGCGCCTGCACGGCATCCAGACCTGGGTCGCGCTGCCGCAGGCGCACGAGCAGGACGACCCCGAGTTCAACCATCACCCGCAGGCGACGCTGCCGCTGATCGAGCGGCCCGGTGTGGCAATGCGGCTCATCGCGGGCCGCGCATTCGGCGCACGTGCGCCGGTGAAGACCTATTCGGAGATTTTCTATCTCGCCGTGGACCTGACCCCCGGCGCGACGATCGCGCTGCCGCCCGAGCACGAGCAGCGCGGCGTGTACGTGGTCGAAGGCGAGGTGAGCCTGGACGGCACGCCGGTCGCGCCGTGTCATCTCGCCGTGCTCGCCGCCGGCGAGACGGTCGAGGTATCCGCCGCGAGCGCGGCGCGGCTCATGCTGCTGGGCGGTGCGAAGATGGACGGCGAGCGCATCATGTGGTGGAACTTCGTCGCGACCGCGCGGGAACCGATCGAGTCAGCGAAGGCCAGATGGGCTCGGCAGGAATTTCCGCCCGTGCCGGGCGAGACCGAGTTCATTCCGCTCCCAGCTTGAACACCATGCGCGAACCGACCCCCCAGCTGATCCGCCTCGAAGACTACACGCCGCCGGCGTTCCTGATCGACACCGTCGACCTCGACTTCGACATCCATATCGCATACACCGACGTCCGTGCGCGGCTGGCGATCCGCCGCAACCCCGCCGCAGCCGATCCGGCGGCGCCGCTCAAGCTCGACGGCGAAGCGCTCACACTGCAGTCGATCGCACTCGATGGCGCGCTGCTGCCAGTGGCTGCGTACTCGCTGGGCGACGGGCACCTCACGATCCCGGACGTCCCGGACGCGTTCACGCTCGACACCGCGGTGCGCATCCATCCGTCCGACAACACGACGCTGATGGGCCTCTTCGCATCGAAGGACGGGCTCTTCACGCAGTGCGAGGCGGAGGGGTTCCGTCGCATTACGTACACGATCGACCGGCCCGACGTGATGGCGCGGTACACGACGACCATCCATGCCGACCAGGACCGCTATCCGGTGCTGCTGTCGAACGGCAATCGCATCGCGAGCGGGGTCGAGGGGGCGACTCCGGAGGACGGCCGGAACGGCGTCAATCTCCTGCGCACTGCGCGCGCCGCGCGGCACTGGGTCAGGTGGGAGGATCCCTTCGCGAAGCCTTCGTATCTCTTCGCGCTGGTCGCCGCGAAGCTCGACCGGCTGGAGGACGAGTTCGTCACGAAGTCCGGTCGCACGGTGGCGCTTTCGATTTACGTCGAGCCGGGCAAGCTCGACCAGTGCGCGTTCGCGATGCAGGCGCTGAAGAAGAGCATGAAGTGGGACGAGGACGTGTTCGGCCTGGAGATGGATCTCGAGGATTACATGATCGCCGCGGTCGGCGACTTCAACATGGGCGCGATGGAGAACAAGGGGCTCAACATCTTCAACACGAAGTACGTGCTGGCCCGCGCCGACACCGCCACCGATGCCGATTTCCTCAACATCGAGCGCGTCGTGGCGCACGAGTATTTCCACAACTGGACCGGCAACCGCGTGACCTGCCGCGACTGGTTCCAGCTCTCTCTCAAGGAAGGGCTCACCGTCTTCCGCGACCAGGAGTTCGGCGCCGACATGTATTCGCGCGCCGTGCAGCGCATCCAGGAGGTGCGCGCCCTGCGCGCCGCCCAATTTCCCGAGGATGCGGGCCCGATGGCGCACCCGGTGCGGCCGCAGTCGTACATGGAGATTTCCAACTTCTACACCGCCACGGTGTACGAGAAGGGCGCGGAAGTGGTGCGCATGATCCACACGCTGCTGGGGCAGGACGCGTTCCGCCGCGGCATGGACCTCTATTTCGCGCGCCACGACGGGCAGGCGGTAACGACCGACGACTTCGTCGCCGCGATGGCGGATGCCTCGGGCGTGGATCTCGCGCAGTTCAAGCGCTGGTACGACCAGGCGGGCACGCCGGTGGTGAAATCGCAGGGACACTACGATCCGGCCGGGCGCACGTATACCCTCACGCTCCTGCAACAGACGCCTCCGACGCCGGGGCAGAGCGAGAAGCTGCCGCTTCACGTCCCGTTTGCCGTCGGGTTGGTGGGACCGGACGGGCGCGACATGCCGCTGCAGCTGGCGGGCGAGGCGGCGCCGGCGGGAACCGAGCGCGTGCTCTCGTTGAACGAGGCGCAGCAGCGCTTCGTGTTCGTGAACGTCGTGGCGCATCCCGTGCCGTCGCTGCTGCGCGGCTTCTCGGCGCCGGTCGTGCTGCAGCACGACTACAGTGATGCGCAGCTCGCGCATCTGATGGCGCACGACGCCGACGCCTTCAACCGCTGGGAAGCCGGGCAACAGCTCGCGACGCAGATTCTCCTGCGCGGCGTCGACGCGGCGGTCGCGGGCGTGCCGCTCGAGGTGCCTGCATCCTTCATCGCCGCATTTTCCCGCGTGCTCGCCGATGGCGAAAAGGATCCCGCATTCTCGGCCGAGGCGCTGGTGCTGCCGAGCGAAGCATATCTCGCGGAGCGGATGGGCATGACCGACCCCGAGGTGCTGCATGGAGTGCGGCTGGCGCTGCGGCGGCGGCTCGCCACCGCGCTGAGCGACGCGTTGCTGCGCACATACCACGCGCAGGTCACTGTCGAGCCGTACAGCCCGGACGCCCGGTCGGCGGGCAAGCGCGCCCTGCGCAACGCATGTCTCGGCTACCTCATGGAGCTCGAGGAGCCCGCCATGCGCGCGCTCGCCATGCGCCAGTTCGAGACGGCCGACAACATGACGGATGCGATCGCCGCGCTCGCCACGCTCGCCAACACCGACTGTGACGAGCGTCTCGCGGCGCTGCGGGTGTTCTACGAAAAGTGGCAGGACGAGCCGCTGGTGGTCGACAAGTGGCTCGCAGTGCAAGCTGGTTCTCGCCTGCCGAACACCCTCGCCGAGGTGGAGCGGCTCACCCGCCACGAAGCGTTCGATCGGCGCAATCCGAACAAGGTGTACGCGCTGATCCGTGGCTTCGCCGCGAACTACCTGCGCTTCAATGCCGCCGACGGCCGCGGGTACGCCTTCCTCGCGGATCAGATCGTCGCGCTCGACCCGCTCAATCCGCAGGTGGCCTCGCGGCTCGCGCGGGGCTTCGACCGCTGGAGGAAGTTCGACTCGGTGCGCCAGGGCCACGCACGGCAGGCGCTCGAACGCGTGCGCACCACCGACGGGCTGTCGAAGGACGTGCTCGAAGTGGTGACGAAGGCGCTGGCGTGACCGGCGCGAAGTCCGGCCGCAGGGACGGGGTCGCCCGCGCACCGCGCGCACATCGTTGCATTCGCGATTGAACTTTGCGCGCGCGTCGGTAACATATCCTTGATCTGGCCCGCTGGCATCAGCCAACGATACGTTCGAACATCCGCCCAGCGACCTTCGTTAATCCTCACCACGGAGGATGAACTGAATGCTGAAAGCCATGTGGAACGGCGTCGTCCTTGCGCAGAGCGACACCTTCAGAACCGTCGATGGAAACATCTACTTTCCGCGCGAGACGCTCAACTGGCAGTGCCTGAGGGAAAGTTCGAAACGCTCGAACTGCCCGCGGAAGGGGGTTGCACGCTACTTCGACGTGGTGGTCGACGGTGACGTCAATGCCGAGGCCGCGTGGTGTTACCCGGACCCGAAGCCGGTCGCGCGGGACATCGCCGGACACGTCGCGTTCTGGCGCGGGGTGAGGATGGAAAAGGTAAGGTTCGAGCCGTAGGCGCGGCGCGCACGCGCCGCGACTTCACCGCTGCCCGCCGCGGGCGACGATCTGTACCAGCATGGCGGAAGCCATGCGCGAGAGGCGGTCGGCGGCGCGATTGGGGAGCGCGATCGGCACCCGAGCGCCGAGCACGATGCCGGCGGCCAGCGCGTCGGCGAAGTACGCGAGCTGCTTCGCGAGCATGTTTCCCGATTCGATGTCGGGCGCGACGAGGATGTCCGCCTGGCCCGCCACCGGCGAAAGTATGCCCTTGGTCTGGGCCGCCGAAGCCGAGATCGCATTGTCGAAACCCAGCGGGCCATCGAGCACGCCACCCGTGATCTGACCGCGATCGGCCATCTTGCACAGCATCGCGGCGTCGATGGTGGTGCGCATCCTGGGGTTCACGGTCTCCACCGCCGCCAGGATCGCTACGCGCGGCATGGCGATGCCGAGGATATGCGCCAGGTCGATCGCGTTCTGTACGATGTCACGCTTCTCCTCGGGTGTCGGTTCGATGTTGATCGCCGCGTCGGTGATGAACAGCGGCTTCGGGTAGGCCGGAACATCCAGCACGAACACGTGGCTCAGGCGGCGCTCGGTGCGTAGTCCGGAGTGGGGCGCGATCACGGCTTCGATAAGCTCGGCAGTTTGCAGGCTGCCCCGCATGATCGCCTCCACCTTGCCCTCGCGCGCAAGCCGCACTGCCACGCTCGCCGCCTCGTGGCTGTGAGCGACCGGGACGATCGCGATGCCGGAAAGATCGAGCTCGCCCGCGCGCGCCGTATCCCGCAACCTCGCTTCCGGCCCGACCAGGACGGGCACGAGGACGCCCGCCCGTGCCGCCTCGAGCGCGACGGCCAGCGACTCGACGTCGCACGGATGGGCTACCGCGGTACGTACGGGTTCGAGTCCGCGGCTTTTCACCCGCGCCGTGATATGCCGGAAGCGTGCTTCGCGGTCGCCGACGCGCACGTCGGGCAGGTCGATGCGCGGGCGCCGTACTTTTTCCCGCGGCGCGATGACGTGTGCCGTTCCCGAAACGACGACCTTGCCGTCCTGATTCACGCACTCGGTGGCGAGCGTGACGCGCCCTTTCTCCACGTCGCGCGCCGTCGCCGTCACCTTGACGGTGATCGAATCGCCAACGGCGACCGGGTGCCGGAAGCGCAGTTCCTGCCCGAGATAGATCGTACCCGGTCCCGGAAACTGCGTGCCGAGCACGGTGGAGATCAGCGCGCCGCTCCACATGCCGTGCCCGATCACTTCGCGGAACTGGGTGTTGCGGGCGTACTCCGGATCGACGTGCGCGGGGTTGATGTC
>JAEUMX010000099.1 GCA_016791285.1 Burkholderiales bacterium | reverse complement strand
ACCTTCTGTGCCGCGCGCGTGCGCGCCATCGCCTGCCGCAGCACCAGCTCCGCGATGCGCTTGCCTTCCTCGACGTGCTGGTTCAGCCACAGCTCCAGCGGATCGCGCACCATCTGCGCGACCAGCTTGACGCCGTCGCGGGAGATGAGCTCGTTCTTCACCTGTCCCTTGAACTGCGGGTCGAGCATCTTGACCGCGAGCACGTAGGACGCGCGCGACCACACGTCCTCGCCCACCACCTTGAGGCCGCGCTGACCCATCGCGTGCAGCTCGATGAAGTTCTTGATCGCGTAGTGCACGCCTTCGCGTAAGCCCGCCACGTGGCTGCCCCCATGGCGGGTCGGGATCATGTTGACGTAGGACTCGTTGACGATCTCGCCTTCCGGCGTCCAGGCGATCGCCCACATCGCGCCTTCGCCCGCGGCGAAACTGTCGGACTCGGACTGCGCCACGACGTAGCGTTCGCCGAAGAACGGCGCCGCCACGGGATCGAGGTTCGCGATCGCTTCTGCAAAGTAGCCTCTGATGCCTTCGGGGAAGTGCCACTCGGTGGTCTCGACGCGGCCGCCTTTCTCGATGCCGAGCGTGAACCGGACGCCAGGCAGCAACATCGCCTTCGCGCGCAGCAAGGCGGCGATTTCGGCGACGGCGATCTTCGGCGAGTCGAAATACTTCGGGTCGGGCCAGAAGCGCACGCGAGTGCCGGTGTCGCGTGGCGCGACGTCGCTCACGCGCTCGAGCTTCTCCGCCACCTGTCCGTTGTTCGCGAAGGCCATCCGATGGCGCGCGCCCTCGCGCTTGATCTCGACCTCGAGGCGGGTCGAGAGGGCGTTGCTCACACAGACGCCCACGCCGTGCAGACCGCCGGCAATGCGATACGCGGCATCCTTGTCGGTCTTGCGAAACTTGCCACCCGAGTGCAGGGTGGTGAAGATCACCTGCACCGCCGGCACGTTCTTCTTCGGGTGCAGATCGACGGGAATGCCGCGGCCGTCGTCCTCGACCGTGGCGGAGCCGTCCTCGTGCAGCGTCACCTTGACGCTTCTGGCGAATCCCGCGAGCCCCTCGTCTGCGGCATTGTCGATCACCTCGACCAGTGCGTGATTGGGGTTGGCAGGGTCGGTGTACATGCCCGGACGGTGGAGGATCGGCGAAAGATCTTCCAGAATCTCGATGTCTTTCGCGCTGTAGCTGGCTCGTGCCATGGCGGCGGGGTTTGGAGTGTTCGCAAAAGCGCGATACTTTGTCGGAGTGACCCATCGAGTGCAAGCCTGATTGGCGCGGATGGGCGGGAGGGGGGATGCGCTCCGGCCGGCGATCCGGGCGGCATACGTGTTCGGTGCCTGTCCCGAGTAAGATGTCCTTCCGGCATCGAAAGATCGAGGAGCAAGGCATGCGGAGCAGGGACAGGACGTTGATTGCGGTCATGTGCAGCGTATGGATCCTCGCGGGCTGCGGCGAGGGCGACGCGCCGGAGGGAAAGCTCTACACGGTCGAGAACGGCAAGGTGGACGCGAAAACGCTGCAGGGGTGGGAGACGTGGCGCGCGGCAGGCTGCCAGCGTTGCCACGACGACACGGGGCGCACTGTGGCGATGGGACCTTCGCTCGCCGAGTCGCTCAAGAAGCTCTCGCGCAAGGACTTCAAGACGACCGTCGTCAAGGGTCGTCCGGACAAGGGCATGCCTGGTTTCGATGAGGACCAGCAAGTGGTCGATAACCTCGACCACCTGTACGCCTATCTCAAGGGGCGCTCGGACGGCGCCATCCCGGCCGGCAAGCTGAAGGCGATCGGTTCGTGAGAGTGCGGACCGAGCGCGATCCATCCCTCCCTCCCGCCTGCCTCGAGCCATGAAGCCGCCGCCGCATACCCGCCAACCCGGTCAGCATGAGCTGCAGCCGCTTCTGAACCTGCTCGACAGCGGTCGACTGGCGCAGGCGGCAAATGCGGCGCGCACGCTGCTCGAGCGCTTCCCCGACGCGCCCGTCGTGCATCACGTGCTCGCGAATGCCTTGGCGGGTCAGGGAAAGTTCGCGGAGGCGATCGAAAGCTGCAGGAAGTTGGTGGGTGCCAATCCTCAGTCCGCTGAACTGCACTTCAACCTCGCCGTGGTCGCGAGCCAGGCCGGTCGGCTCGAGGAAGCGGTAGCGAGCTACGAAAGGACCATCGCGCTCGCCCCGCGCCTGGCCGACGCGCATTACAACCTGGGTACGGCCCTGCAGGCGCTCGGGCGGTTCGACGCGGCCGCGGCGAGCTACCGGCGGGCCGTCGAGCTCGAGCCCGGTTATTTCGAGGCGCACGGCAACCTCGGCGCGGTACTGCAATTGCAGGGCAAGCTCGCCGATGCGGTGGAGAGTTATCGCAGGGCGCTTGCGATCCATCCCGATGCCCGCGGTCACTTCAATCTCGGCACCGCGCTCAGCAACCAGGGAAGACTCGGCGAGGCGATCGCGAGCTATCGCAAGGCGCTCGCCATCGATCCGAACCATGCCGATGCGGCGACCAGTCTGGGCGAAGCGCTCTTTCATCAGGGTCAGCCGGAGGCCGCCATCGCGAGCTACCGCCACGCGCTCGCCATCGCGCCGGAGCACCCCGAGGCCAATTACAACCTCGGCATCTTTCTCTACGATGCGGGCGAG
>JAEUMX010000096.1 GCA_016791285.1 Burkholderiales bacterium | reverse complement strand
TGCTTCGGCGTCGCGCACCATCCGCTTGATCTCGTCTTCGGTCAGGCCGGAGTTCGCCTTGATGGTGATCTTGTTCTCCTTGCCGGTCGCCTTGTCCTTGGCGGTCACGTGCATGATGCCGTTCGCGTCGATGTCGAAGGTGACCTCGATCTGCGGCATGCCACGCGGCGCGGGCGGGATGTCGGTCAGGTTGAACTGGCCCAGGCTCTTGTTGCCCGATGCCATCTCGCGCTCGCCCTGCAGCACGTGGATCGTCACCGCGTTCTGGTTGTCGTCCGCGGTCGAGAACACCTGCGCCGCCTTGGTCGGGATCGTGGTGTTCTTCTGGATGAGCTTCGTCATCACGCCGCCCAGCGTCTCGATACCGAGCGAGAGCGGTGTCACATCCAGCAACAGCACGTCCTTCACTTCGCCCTTCAGCACACCGCCCTGGATCGCGGCGCCGATGGCCACCGCCTCGTCGGGGTTCACGTCCTTGCGCGGTTCCTTGCCGAAGATCTGCTTCACCTTCTCCTGCACCGCAGGCATGCGCGTCTGACCGCCGACCAGGATGACGTCCACGATGTCGTCGATCTTGATGCCTGCATCCTTGATGGCGATGCGGCACGGCTCGACGGTGCGCGCGATCAGCTCCTCGACCAGGCTCTCGAACTTGGCGCGGGTGATCTTGATCGCGAGGTGCTTTGGCCCCGACTGGTCCGCCGTGATGTAGGGCAGGTTGATCTCGGTCTGCTGCGAGGAAGAGAGCTCGATCTTCGCCTTCTCCGCGGCTTCCTTCAGCCGCTGCAGCGCGAGCACGTCCTTCGCCAGGTCGACAACCTGTTCCTTCTTGAACTCGGTGACGACGTAGTCGATGACACGCTGGTCGAAGTCCTCGCCGCCCAGGAACGTATCGCCGTTGGTGGAGAGCACCTCGAACTGATGCTCGCCCTCGACGCTCGCGATCTCGATGATCGAGATGTCGAACGTGCCGCCGCCCAGGTCGTAGACCGCGATCTTGCGGTCGCCTTCCTGCTTGTCCATGCCGAACGCGAGCGCGGCCGCGGTGGGCTCGTTGATGATACGTTTGACCTCGAGGCCCGCGATGCGGCCAGCGTCCTTGGTCGCCTGGCGCTGCGAGTCGTTGAAGTAGGCGGGCACGGTGATCACCGCCTCGGTGACCGGCTCGCCGAGATAGTCCTCGGCGGTCTTCTTCATCTTGCGCAGCACCTGCGCCGACACCTCCTGCGACGCGATCTTCTTGCCGCGCTCCTCGATCCAGGCGTCGCCGTTGTCCGCCTTGACGATCTTGTAGGGCATCAGGTGGATGTCCTTCTGCACTTCCTTGTCCTCGAAGCGACGCCCGATCAGGCGCTTCACCGCGTAGATGGTGTTCTTCGCGTTGGTCACGGCCTGGCGCCGGGCGGGCGCGCCCACGAGCACCTCACCGTCTTCCATGTAGGCGACGACGGATGGGGTCGTGCGCGACCCTTCCGCGTTCTCGATGACCTTGGGCTTGCCGCCCTCCATGATGGCCACGCACGAGTTGGTGGTGCCCAGGTCGATGCCGATGATCTTTCCCATGCTGTATTCCTTTCCGAGTGCGAGCGGGTGGATTCAGTGAAACCGTTGTCCCGTA
>JAEUMX010000056.1 GCA_016791285.1 Burkholderiales bacterium | reverse complement strand
GCAGACCTCTGGGCGCTGGGACGTGAAGTCGCAGGCGAACGCTTGCGCTGGTTCGTCATGACCTCGGGTCCCGATGGTGCCTGCGCGATCTCCCCCGAATCCACGCTGGCGGCGCCCGCCGAGGCGGTGGCGACGGTGGACACGACCGGAGCAGGGGACGCGTTCGCCGCCGGGCTGGTGCATGCCCTGGTAGGCGGCTGCCCGATGTCCGAGGCGCTCGCCATCGCGCTGCGATTCGGCACGGAGGCCACCTTGTGGCCGACGTCTGCGCTTCCGGCCGCGGCGGTGCAGCGCCTGCTGGCGTGATGCACTGCCGACGGCTCAGCGACCCACCAGCGCCGCCCCGATCACGCCGGCCGAGTCGCCGAGCCGATGGCGCACGATGGGTGTTTCGAGTTCATCGCTGAACACTCTACGCGCTGTGGCGTCGACGCCGAGCGTGTACAGCTCGTCGATGTTGGAGAGGCCGCCGCCCAGCACGACCATGTCCGGGTCGATGACGGCGATGACATTGGCGAGCGCACGGCCGAAGCGCGCGAAGAATTCGCCCATCGCCGCGATGGCATCGGCCTCCCCCGACCGATAGGCAGCCACGATGTCGACCGTGCTGCGCCTCGCCCCGGTCAGCTCCGCATAGCGGCGCTCGAGGCCGGACCCGCTGATGAACGTCTCGACGCAGCCACGTCCGCCGCAATAGCAGGTCGGTCCGTTCGGATCGATGGACATGTGCCCCCACTCGCCGGCGATGGATTGCAGACCGCCGTGTACCGCACCGTCGAGCACGAGCCCGCCGCCGCAGCCCGTCCCCATGATCACGCCGAACACGGTGCGCTTGCCGCGCGCGGCGCCGTGCCGGGCCTCCGCCAGCGTGAAGCAGTTGGCATCGTTCTCGAGCGCGAAATCGCGCTCAAGCCGCGTCCGCAGATCGGCCGCGACCGGCATGCCGTTCAGGCAGACGGTGTTGGAGTTCTTGAGCAGACCGCTGCGCCTGGACACGGCGCCCGGCGTGCCCAGGCCGAGCGTGTGCGGCGCGTCGTCCACCGCTCGCTGCATTGTCCGATAGAGCGCAACGATGCCGTCCAGCACGCGATCGTAGCCCGATGCATCGGTGGGGATGCGCTCGCGGAACTGCGTGGCACCGGTCGCATCGAGGATGATGCCCTCGGTCTTGGTGCCTCCGAGATCGATGCCGAAGCGCAGAGGTGCGCTCACAGGGGTACGCCGTGCGGCCTGATACCGTCGTCTGATGTCGCCCCTGCTCGCGCCCCGCAGGCACCCTGGAGTCGCCAGCACGGCAGGGGCGATATCCCGCCGCGCTTGATTAACTGCGCGGCAATCCGCAACATGGCACCCTTTCCGATAAGAGCCCCGTGCGATCGAAAGCGGTTGGACGGGATGGCGGGAAGATGCTGGAGAGGCGCAGCCGAGACACTCGGTTGCGTCCTGGTGCCGAGAAGAGGACTCGAACCTCCACAGGGTTGCCCCCGCCAGGACCTGAACCTGGTGCGTCTACCAATTCCGCCATCTCGGCTGTCGGTCGGGGATTTTAGTTGAAACTGCCTGCTTGTCAAATGCCGAAAACACGCCTTCGTAGTCGTGATCCTTACCTGGAAAGGGAGAAAAATCGCTACGGCCATGCCCTGCCGAGCCGCGAGTTCATCCTCGATGTGCTCGAGGAGCTGGGCGCCCCGGTGACGCCCGCTCGCCTCGTCGAGCTGCTGGAGATCGCGCCCGAAGAGGATGCCTTCTTCCAGCGTCGGCTCGGGGCCATGGAGCGCGACGGCCAGTTGCTGTTCAACCGCAAGGGGGACATCTGCGTCGCCGGCAAGCTCGAACTCATCGCCGGTCGTGTGCAGGGACATCCCGACGGTTTCGGTTTCCTCGTCCCGGACGACGA
>JAEUMX010000044.1 GCA_016791285.1 Burkholderiales bacterium | reverse complement strand
GGTGGGCGCCTGGCGGCGCTGTGGGGCGCGGACGACCGCGACCGCGCCGCAGGCCTGACGCTCCACGCGCTCTTTATCGTGGAGCGCGCCCTGCTCTGGCTGAACGTGCCGCTGCCGGCCGCGGACCCCACCGTGGCCGACCTGTCTGCGATCTTCCCGTGTGCCGATCGCATGCAGCGCGCCGTGTTCGATCTCACCGGCATCCGCCACGACGGCGGTGACCAGCGGCCCTGGCTGCGTCACGCCGCCTGGCCGGCCGATGCCTTTCCGCTGCGCCATGCCGGACTGGCGGGCCTCACCCCGCGCAACGGCATCGACGACTACCCGTTCGTGCACGTGGCGGGCGACGGCGTGCACGAGATTGCGGTCGGTCCGGTGCATGCCGGAATCATCGAACCCGGGCATTTCCGGTTCTCCGTCGTCGGCGAAAAGGTGCTGCGGCTGGAGGAGCGGCTCGGCTACACGCACAAGGGCGTGGACAGGCTGTTTCGCGGCATGGATTTCAAGGACGGCTCCCGCCTCGCCGGACGGATCTCGGGCGACAGTACCGTCGCCTACGCGTGGGCGTACGCGATGGCGGCGGAGTCACTCGGCGGCTACGAGCTGCAGCCGCGGCCGCTGGTCCTGCGCGCGCTCCTGCTGGAGCGCGAGCGCATCGCGAATCACCTGGGCGACCTGGGCTATCTCGGCAACGACGGCGGCTTCGCCTTCGGTCTTGCCCAGTTCTCGCGGCTCAGGGAAGACGTCCTGCGCCTGAATCAGCGGTGCTTCGGTCATCGCCTGCTCATGGACCTGATCGTCCCCGGCGGGGTCGCGCGCGATCTCGCGCCGGAGATGGTCCGGCCGCTGCTCGATCAATGCGACGCGCTGGAGCGCGAGGTGCAGGTGCTGCGCGCCATCTACGACGACCACGCCGGTCTGCAGGACCGCTTCCTCACGTGCGGATTCCTGACCCCGCAGCTTGCCTCGCGACTCGGGGTGATCGGACTCGCCGGCCGCGCGAGCGACCAGCCGTGCGATGCGCGCGTCGCGCCGAGCCACGAGCCCTACGACCGACTCGAGGTCAGGATCGCGACGCGCCGCCAGGGCGATGTCGCCGCCCGCGTCGCAGTACGCTTCGACGAGATCTTCGAGTCCCTGCGCCTGGTGCGCACGCTGGTCGAGGATCTGCCGCGGGGGCCGTCGCACATCACGCTGCCGTGGCCCAACGGCGAGCAGGTCGGCCTCGGCTGGGTCGAGGGCTGGCGCGGCGAAACGCTGGTCGCCATCGAAGCACGCGACGGCGTGATACGCCGCTGTCACGCGCACGATCCGTCCTGGCAGAACTGGCCCGCGCTCGAACACGCCATCATAGGCAATATCGTTCCGGATTTTCCGCTCATCAACAAGTCGTTCAACCTGTCGTACAGCGGGCAGGACCTGTAAGTCCGGGAGGCGGGAAGAGGGAGGTGGGAAGGGGTGTACAAGCTTCTTAAACAGATAGTGAGGACGGGGATCGTGACCGAGGCGCCGCCGGAACCGGACGCTGCGCTGCGCGCCGTCTCGCAGCGGCTCAAGGCGCACATGCTCGCCACTCTCGGACGCGCACTGACGATCCGTCACGTCGACGCCGGCTCCTGCAACGGCTGCGAGCTGGAGATCCACGCGCTCAACAATCCCTACTACAACCTCGAGGCGCTCGGCATCAGATTCGTTGCGAGCCCGCGTCACGCCGACCTCCTGCTCGTCACCGGGCCGGTGTCGCGCCACATGGAAACGGCGCTGGTGCGCACTTACGACGCGACGCCGGGACCGAAGCTCGTCGTCGCCGTCGGCGACTGCGGCTGTACTGGCGGCATCTTCGGCGAGAGTTACGCCAGCGCCGGACGCGTGTCGAACGTGATCCCGGTCGATGTCGAGGTGCCCGGCTGCCCGCCGACGCCGACGGCGCTCATGCAAGGCATCCTCACCGCGCTCAGCGTCGGGGCGAAAGCGACGAGCGCGCGACGCCCGAGGTGACGATCAAGCGCAAGGCGTCCTGCCGCGGAGAAGATGCCATGCGAATTCGAGCCGTGCTTCGCTCGCTCACAGCCGTTGCGTGGCTCCTCCTGATTTCTGCGGCACACGCCAATATCTTTGTCGCGGATCGCCGCGAACAGCGCGAAGCGGCGCCGCCGCCGTTCCGCTCCGTGGGCGTGCTGCACCACGCGGGGATCGGCGCGGGCGGCACCGCCTTCCTGGTAAGCAGTTGCCATGTCGCCACCGCCTACCATGTCGCGTTCATGAGCGGTCGCGACCCGCGTACCGGAGCCGTCGAGATCGGCCTGCCGCGCCTGAATCGACCCGCGGAGTTCCTCGTCGGTCCGGATGCGAAGGTTCCGGGGAAGTTCGCGGCGAAAACGCGCGCCACGGTGGCGGCTTTCGGCCGTTTCTCGAAGTCGGAGTTCAAAGGCATGGCGGGCGACTGGGCCATCCTGCGGCTCGACGCATGCCTCGGGAGGAAGTACGGATACCTCAAGTACGCGCGGCCCGAGCGGGACAGCCCGATGCCTGTGGGAACACTGATGACCATCGGCTTCCCCGCTTCCCGCGCGGGGCGCCCGGGAATCACCGTCGAGTCCGGCTGCAGGGCTCGCGATCACGGTCCGGTCGCCGGGCTGGTGGGTGTGGACTGCGCCTTCGAGAGCGGCATGTCCGGCGGCCCGGTGCTGGAGCGGCAGGCCGACGGCGCGTGGCGGGTGGTCGGACTGATCCAGCAATCGATGGCGCCGGTCGACGGGGTCCTGCCCGAATACTCGATGACCCACCGCAACCAGATGGTTTACGTCACCGCGTTTCGGAAGGCGATCGACAACGCCCTCAGAGCGGACGCGAGAAGGC
>JAEUMX010000388.1 GCA_016791285.1 Burkholderiales bacterium | reverse complement strand
TTGGCCAGCACCAGCGTGTACTTCTCCTCCTCGCCGGCGTGGTCCTGCGCCAGCGAGTCGCGGTAGCGGATGTCGGGGTTCTCCACGCCGTGCAGCAGCATGTTCATGCTGCCGATGCGCAGCATGGTGTTGTCGAAGTCGAAGCCGTGGAAAGCGGCGTGGTGGAAGTGCTCGCGCAGCTTGGCGTCGTGCAGGATGTTCGGGTGGCGCTCGCGCAGGTGCTCGCCGGCGGCGACGAGAAACCCCGCAGTACCGCAGGCCGGGTCGCAGATGACGTCGCCGGGCTGCGGCGCGGTCAGCTCCACCATGAGCCGGATGATGTGGCGCGGCGTGCGGAACTGGCCGTTCTGCCCGGCGCTCGCGATCTTGCCGAGCATGTACTCGTAGACGTCGCCCTTGGTGTCGCGGTCTTCCATCCGCACCGCGTCGAGCAGGTCCACCACCTTGGCCAGCAGCGCCGGCGTGGGGATGGTGAAGCGCGCATCCTTCATGTGGTGCGCGTAGGTGGAGTCGTCGCCGCCCAGCGTGCGCAGGAACGGGAACACGTGCTCGGCGACCACCGTGTACATCTCGCCGGCGGCGAGGTGCTTGAGCCGCGACCAGCGCAGGCCGTCGTAGGGCCGGCCCTTCGGGTCGTTTCCGTTCGGGAAGACCTGTCGCGCCATCGGCTTGCCGAACCGCGCCGCCCTGTTCTCCTCCAGCGTGTGCAGATCGTCGAGCCGGCGGATGAAGAGCAGGTAGGTGATCTGCTCGATTACCTCGAGCGGGTTCGAGATGCCGCCGGACCAGAACGCGTCCCAGATGCGATCGATCTGGTTCCTGATCTCGCCGGTGATCATGCGCAGCGGCTCCGCGGCCACGACGTGCGGTTGTTGATAGTTCGGACCATCCGGAGAAGTTCGATGCCGTATGCAAACCCGGGTGTAGCTTACCGCAGCCGGAAGGCGCGAGACGAGGGCCGCCGCGCCCGAGTTCGACGACGAAAGCCGCGCACGGCGGATTACCCCATATAATCCGGCCGGTCGGCCCATCCGGGCGCCGCAGCGAACCGCCACCCTGGACTACCTCGAGGGCTACGTGAACCTCTTCCGCTTCGCCCGCCTGCTCGCCAGCCAGTGCCTGGCCGTATCAGCGATCCACGAATGCCTATGAATCCCGCACCGCTGCATGGCCTGCGCGTCATCGAGATGGGAACCCTCATCGCTGGCCCGTTCGCCGCGCGGCTGCTCGCGGAGTTCGGCGCGGAGGTCATCAAGATCGAGCCCCCCGATGGCGGCGATCCGTTGCGGCGCTGGCGCAAGCTCTACCAGGGCACCTCCCTCTGGTGGTTTCTTCAGGCGCGCAACAAGAAGTCCGTGACGGTCAACCTGAAGACGGAGGCCGGGCAGGGGATCGTGCGCGATCTCGCGGCGACCGCGGATGTGCTGATCGAGAACTTCCGTCCCGGCACGATGGAAAAGTGGGGTCTGGGGTGGGAGCGCCTGTCCGAGGCGAACCCGCGACTGGTCATGGTGCGCATCTCCGGCTTCGGCCAGACTGGACCCTATCGCGACCAGCCCGGCTTCGGTGCGATCGGCGAATCCATGGGCGGACTGCGCCATCTGACCGGCTATCCGGATCGACCGCCGGTGCGCGTGGGCGTGAGCATCGGGGATTCGATCGCGGCGCTGCACGGGGTGATTGGCGCGCTGGCGGCGCTGCGTCATCGGGACCGCACGGGCAAGGGGCAGGTGGTCGACGTGGCCCTCTACGAAGCGGTGTTCAACCTCATGGAGAGCCTGTTGCCGGAATACGGGATGTTCCAGATGGTGCGCGAACGCACCGGCAGCTCGCTGCCCGGCATCGTGCCGTCGAACACCTATCTCACGCGCGACGGCAAGTACGTGGTGATCGGAGCCAATGCGGACAGCATCTTCAGGCGGATGATGCGCGCCATCGGGCGCTCCGATCTGGCGGACGATCCGCAGCTTGCCCACAACGATGGCCGCGTGGCGCGCACCGAGGAGATCGAGCGCGCGATCGGCGACTGGACGGCGCGCTGCGATCTCGACGAGATCCTGCGCGTGCTGGGCGCGGCCGAGGTGCCGAGCGCCAAGATCTACGACATCGCCGACATCGTCGCCGACCCGCATTGCCAGGCGCGCGGGCTGATCGAGCGGCTGCGACTTGGCGACGGTCAGGAGCTCCTGGTGCCCGGGATCGTGCCCAAGCTCTCCGAGACTCCGGGGACCACGCAGTGGCTCGGCCCGGAGCTCGGCGCGCACACGTCCGAGGTGCTGTCCGCGCTGGGCTACGATGCCGAAGCCCTCGCGGCGCTGCGCTCCGAAGGCGTGATCTGACTCGCCCCGTCCGCTCCCGACCGCGCGTGCCGAAAGTCCAGTCCGCCCTCGCCCCCGGCGTGCGGCCCATCGAGGTGTGGGCGTGGGCGATGTTCGACTTCGCGAACTCCGGCTACACCACCGTCGTCCTCACCGCGATCTTCGGCGCGTACTTCGTCTCGGTGGTCGCGGAGGGTGCCGCGTGGGGCACGCTCGCGTGGACCCTGAGTCTCGCCGTGTCGTATGCGCTGGTGATGTTCACGGGTCCGCTGATCGGGGCATACGCCGACGTTCATGCGGCGAAGAAGCGCCTCCTGGCGGTGACGACCGCCGGCTGTGTGCTCGCCACCGCGGCATTGGCGTGGGTCGGTCGCGCGGACCTCGCGCTCGCGATCGTGCTGATCGTGATCTCGAACTACTGCTTCGGCACCGGCGAGAATCTCATCGCCGCGTTCCTGCCCGAGATCGCGAACGGCGAATCCATGGGCAAGGTATCCGGCTGGGGCTGGGCGCTGGGCTATGTCGGTGGCCTCTTGAGTCTGGGTCTGTGCCTCGCGTATCTGAAATGGGCAGGCGACCAAGGCATGGCGACGGAGGCCGCGGTGCCGGTCACGATGCTGATCACCGCTGCCTTGTTTGCCGTGGCAAGTCTGCCGACGTTTCTTCTGCTGACGGAGCGGGCCGTGCCCCAGGCGGGGCCGGGACACTTGTTTCGGGACACCTTTGGCCGTCTCGGCGAGACGCTCCACCGCGCGCGCCGCTTCCAGGACCTGTGGCGGTTTCTGGTCTGCATCGTGTTCTACCAGGCGGGTATCCAGGCAGTGGTCAGCCTCGCCGCGATCTACGCCGAGCAGGCGATGGGCTTCACGACCAAGGAGACGCTGACACTGCTGCTGGTGACGAACGTGACCGCTTCGGCGGGCGCGCTGCTGTTCGGTCAGGTGCAGGATCGCATCGGTCATAAGGCGACGCTCGCGGTGACGCTCGTGCTGTGGATCGGCACCATCCTGCTGGTATGGGCGGCGCAAGGACCGACCGTGTTCTGGATCGCCGCGAACCTCGTGGGAATCTGCCTCGGCGCGAGCCAGTCGGCGGGGCGGGCGCTGGTGGGTTACCTGTCGCCGGAAAAGCATGTCGGGGAGTTCTACGGGTTGTGGGGGCTCGCCGTGAAGTTCTCTGCCATCGTCGGCCCGGTGACCTACGGCCTCGTGTCGTGGCTGTCACACGGCGACCATCGCCTCGCGATGATCATGACGGGCAGCTTCTTCGTCGTCGGGCTCGTGCTGCTCTTCACCGTCGATGTTCGGCGCGGCCGCGAGATCGCGCTGACCAACAACGCACCCGCCTGAAGTCGCTCGGCGTCAGGACGACCCGTTCAGGACCCGCTGCAGCCAGCGGGAGATGTCGGCGACCTCCTCCCACATGACGGAGTGCTCCATCTCGTACTCGTGCCACTGCACGTCGTAGCCGAGCCGCTCCAGCAGCTGCCGCGACGAGCCCGCGAGCCACAGCGGGATGACGGGATCCGCGGTGCCGTGCGCCATGAAGATCGGCACGTCGCGGTTCGCCTGCGACATCTCCGCTTCCAGCATCGTCGAAATCGGCACGTAGGTGGAAAGCGCCAGGACTCCGGCGAGACGCTCGGGGTAGCGCAGTCCCGTGTGCAGCGCCATCGCGCCGCCCTGCGAGAACCCGGCGAGCACGATGTCGCCACAAGGAATGCCGCGCTCGTTTTCGCGCCGGATCAGAGCCTCGATCATCTCCTGCGACTCGCGCACGCCTGCCTCGTCCTCGCGGCGCGAAAAATCGTCGCTCACGACGTCGTACCACGCGCGCATCTGGAAGCCGCCGTTGATGGTCACCGGTCGCACCGGTGCGTGCGGGAAAATGAAGCGGATCGGCCGCGCCGGCAGTTCCATCTCCTCGACGATGGGGACGAAGTCGTTGCCATCCGCGCCGAGGCCATGCATCCAGATGATGCTCGCGGTGGGATTCGGAGCGGTCTCGAGCTCGATGTGGGGGAGGAGGGGTGGCATTGTCGGGAAGAGGGAAGGGGGAAGAGGGAAGAGGGAGACCAGTCTCACGCCTTCGGCGGCCGCAGCGCCGACTTCGGACGGAAGACCTTGATCACTTCATCGCGGGTCTCGACGTAGGGACCGCCGATGAGATCGAGACAGTACGGCACGGCCGCGAAAATGCCCGGCACCAGGTGCTCGCCGTTCGTGCCCTTTACGCCTTCCAGCGTCTCCTTGATGGCTTTCGGCTGTCCCGGCAGATTGAGGATCAGTGTGCGCTTGCGGATGACGCCCACTTGCCGCGAGAGGATCGCGGTCGGCACGAACCTGAGGCTCACCTGCCGCATTTGCTCGCCGAATCCCGGCATCACCTTGTCCGCTACCGCAAGTGTTGCCTCGGGCGTCACGTCGCGCGCGGCCGGTCCGGTGCCGCCAGTGGTGAGCACGAGAGCACAGCCCACGTCGTCCACCAGCTCCTTCAGCGTTGCTTCGATCACCGGTTGCTCGTCCGGGACGAGGCGCTTCTCGACCCGAAAAGGCGTCGTGAGCGCCTTGGCGAACCAGTCTTCGAGGGCCGGCAGTCCCGCGTCCGGGTACTCGCCGCGCGCGGCGCGATCGCTGATGGAAACGAGGCCGAGCAGGAGCGTGTCGTCCGTGGGCATGGTT
>JAEUMX010000375.1 GCA_016791285.1 Burkholderiales bacterium | reverse complement strand
TGAAGGAGCGCGGCCGCGGCGCGCGACTGGCCCCGCTCGGCGAGTCGCTGCTGTGGGCCGAGCAGCGGCTGCGGGCGCGCCTCACGCCGCAGCTCGAATCCTTCAGCGCGGAGATGCGGCGCGAGCTGGCAGGCGTCTTCTTCGCCGCGCATCCCGCCGTGAGCGTGTGCGCGAGCCACGACCTCGCGCTCGCCGGACTGCGCGATCTGCTCGCCCAGCGTCCCGGCGTCCAGCTCGACCTCGACTTTCGCGGCAGCCTCGACAGCCTGGAAGCGCTCGGCAGACGCCGCTGCGAGCTGGCAGGCTTCCACGTCGCCGAGTATCACGGCCGCGGCACGCTCTCGCATCTGGCGTTCCGCCGCTGGCTGAAGCCGCGGTCTCACCGCCTCATCGACTTCGTGACGCGGCAACAGGGCCTCGTCGTCGCGAGCGGCAATCCCAAACAGATTCGCACGCTGGCCGACCTCACGCAGGCCGGAGTGCAGTTCGTGAACCGGCAACGCGGATCCGGCACGCGCTTCCAGTTCGAACAACTGCTGTGGGAAGCGGGCATCGACAAGACTTCGATCGATGGCTATCAGAACGAGGAGTTCACGCACCTCGCGGTCGCCGCGACCATCGGCAGCGGGCAGGCCGACGCCGGCTACGGCATCAAGGCCGCCGCCGCGAAGTACGGGCTCGACTTCATCCCGCTCCTGAACGAGCGCTACTTCTTCGTCTGCCGGAACGAGTCGCTCGAAGAGCCGACCGTACGGCAGCTGCTCGACGTGCTGAAGGGGGCCGAGTTCCGGTCCCTGGTGGCGAGTCTGCCCGGCTACGACGCATCGCGCGCGGGCGAAGTGCTGACCGTGCGCGAGGCGTTGCCGTGGTACGAGCGCGCCACGCCACGCCGCGCCGCGCAGGACGAGTCCGACGCTGCCATCGCGACCGACGATGTCGGCTCGGCGCCCCGGCGATGACGGTCCGGCAACGCTTCGCAGTCCCCCTTCAACCCACCAGGAGCCAGGCATGCAAATCAGCGCGCGCAACGTGATCAAGGGCAAGATCATGAAGATCGTCGAAGGTCCGGTCAGCACCGAGGTCACGATCAAGGTCGCACCGAAGGTCGAGATCGTGTCGTCCATCACCAGCACCGCCGCGCAAACCCTGGGACTCAAGAAGGGGATGGAAGCGTATGCCGTCATCAAGGCGACGAGCGTGATGGTCGGCGTGGAGCACTGACGCCCGCACGGGGCGCATCCGGCATGCGGTATGGATGGCGGCCACGGCCGGGACTCTCGGCGACCCGGCTGTCGGCCGTCCTCGCTTTCGCGCTCGCGCTCACCGGCGCGTCCCTCGGGGAGGCGCGCGAAGTGGTGGACTCGGCGGGACGGCGGGCCGTGCTGCCGGCGAAGGTCGAGCGCGTCTACGCCGCCGGCCCGCCAGCAAGCATCATGGTCTTTGCCATCGCCCCCGAGAAGCTCCTCGGCTGGACCCGGGCGATGACGCCGGACGAAGCGGCGTTCCTGCCGCAACGGTATGCCGCATTGCCGTCCCTCGGACGCCTCACCGGGCGCGGCAACACGGCCAACGTCGAGGTGGTGCTCGCGGCGAAGCCCGATCTCATCGTCGATGCGGGCGCCACGGGCGACACCTACGTTTCGCTCGCGGACCGCGTGCAACAGCAGACCGGCATTCCGTATCTGCTCTACGACGGCACGTTCGCCCGGACCGCCGCAACCTTGCGTGCGCTCGGCGCCGCCACGGGCGACAGCGGACGCGGCGAGTTGCTGGCGGACTACGTCGAGCGCAGCGTCGGCGGGGTGCGGGCCAAGGTCGCCACCATTGCGCGCGAGCGGCGTCCTCGCGTTTACTACGCGCGCGGCCCGAGCGGACTGCAGACCGCGCTCTCGGGCTCCATCAACGCGGAGGTGCTCGATGTGCTGGGCGCGATCAACGTGGCCGGCGGCCAGAGTGCCGCGAGCGGGCTCGCGAACGTCTCCATGGAGCAGGTGCTCGCCTGGAACCCGGATGTCATCATCACCACCGACCCGGGATTTTACGCGCGCGTCTGGACCGATGCGCGCTGGTCGCGCATCGCCGCCCTGAAGAACGCACGGGTTTACCTGTCACCGCAGCTGCCGTTCGGCTGGTTCGATTTCCCGCCCGGTCCCAACCGGGTCATCGGGCTGTTCTGGCTCGCGGACATCCTATACCCTGACGTTTTCGGCAACGATCTGCGCGCCCGGGTCGCGGACTTCTACCGGCTCTTCTATCATCGGGAGCCGACTCCCGCCCAACTGGACGCCCTGCTCGACACACCGGAACCCGCCAACCGATGACGGCCCACGCATTCGACACGCTGCGGCTCGGGAGCCTGGGGCGCTATACGCTCCCGCTCTTGGGGCTCGCCGCGCTCGTCGTGCTGGCGTTCGCGGTGGGACGCTTCCCGGTGAGCGTGGGCGATCTCTATGCCGCAACCATCGGCAAGCTCACCGGCACGAGCCGCCCGGTTCCCGCGACGGTCGAAACGGTCATCTACCAGGTGCGCGGGCCGCGGGTGCTGGCGGCGCTCGTCGTGGGAGCGGCGCTTGCCGCCGCCGGCGCGGCGTACCAGGGCATGTTCCGCAATCCTCTGGTCTCGCCCGACATCCTCGGCGTGTCCTCCGGCGCCGCACTCGGTGCCGCGCTTGCCATCTTCCTGTCGTGGGGCTTGATCGGCATCCAGGCCCTGGCGTTCGCCGGCGGGCTCGGGGCGGTGACGCTGGTATATGCGATCGGCGCGTCCTTGCGCGGGCGCGATCCGCTGCTCACGCTGATCCTGGCCGGCGTGGTCATCGGTACGCTCCTGGGCTCGTGCGTTTCTCTGCTCAAGTACCTCGCCGACCCGTACAACCAGCTGCCGGCGATCACGTTCTGGCTGCTCGGCAGCCTCGCGTCCACGAGTCCGGCCGATCTGGCGGTCGTCGTGCCGACGGTGCTGCTGGGGCTCGTGCCGCTGGTGCTGCTGCGCTGGCGCATGAACCTGCTCACCCTGCCGGACGACGAGGCGCGCGCGCTCGGCGTCGAGACGACCCGGCTGCGCCTCGCGGTGGTCTGCGCCGCAACCCTCATCACCGCGGCGAGTGTGGCGATCTCGGGCATCATCGGCTGGATCGGACTGCTCGTACCCCATGCCGCGCGCATGCTGGTGGGCCCCGGCTTCGCGCGCATGCTGCCGATGACCATGATTCTGGGGGCCGGGTTCATGCTGGGCGTGGACACGCTCGCGCGCACCGTGGCAACGCTCGAGGTGCCGCCGGGCGTGCTGACGGCCGTGCTCGGCACGCCGCTCTTCCTCTGGCTGCTGGCAAAGTCGAAGCGGGCCTGGTGATGGAACTGCGCGCCGAGGCGCTGTCGTACGGCTATCCCGGCCGCATCATCGGCAGCGATGTCGAGGTTGCCCTGACGGCGGGCGAAATCGTCTGCGTCCTGGGTCCCAACGGCGGCGGCAAGACCACCCTGTTCCGCACCTTGCTCGGCCTGCTCCCTGTTCAGGCGGGCCACATCGCGCTAGGCGGCCGGCCGCTGCAGGACTGGTCGCGCCGCAACGTGGCGCGGGTGGTCGGTTACGTGCCCCAGGCGCACGCAGCGCAGTTCGCGTTCACCGTGCGCGAGATCGTGCTCATGGGCCGCACCGCGCATGTCGGCGCGTTCGCGGCGCCGTCGCACCGCGATCGCGCGGCGGCCGACACCGCGCTCGCCACGCTCGGCATCGGCCACCTCGCCGACCGCGTGTACACCGAGGTGAGCGGCGGCGAACGCCAGCTCACCCTCATCGCCCGCGCTCTCGCCCAGGAGGCAGAGCTGCTGCTCCTCGACGAGCCGACGGCGAGCCTCGATTTCGGCAATCAGCTGCGCGTGCTGGATCAGCTGCGTGCGCTCGCCGAGCGCGGCATCGGCGTGCTGTTCTCGACGCACGATCCCGACCACGCCTTCCTGTGCGCCGAACGCGTGGTGATGCTGCGCGATGGGCGCATCCTGGCGACGGGTCGCCCGGGTGAAGTCATCACCCACGACAATCTCAAGCGGCTCTACGGCGTCGAGGTGGAGGTGGTGACGGCAACGCTCGCGGACGGACGTGCCTCGCAACTCTGTGTACCCGGGCTTGCCGGACTGCGCACGGGAAGCCGACCGCGGCCGGCTCCGACTTGGCACTGAGCCGCGCCGCGCGCTCCCGGCTCAGCTCGCCTGCTGCGACGAAACCACGACGTCGCAGTTCGACTCCGCCAGCACGTGCTTGGTCACGCTGCCGAGCAACAGCTCCTCGACGGCGTTCCGGCCATGCTTGCCCAAAACGATCAGGTCGCAGTCCTGTTCCTGCTCCTGTTCCACGACGTGGCGCGATGCATCCCCCTGCAGAACCGAGAAGCGCGTGGCGCCTGGATCGAGACCGGCGTCGGCGGCGAGCCACGTAAGCTGCTGCAGGGCGGCCTGCTTCGCCTCGATGCGGTACCGATTGATGCTCTCCTCTTCCACGCCGGCAAAGCGCAGTTTGCCCTCGAACGGGACGTTGAAGGCGTGCAGGAGGACCAGCTCGGCGCGCGGCGCGATCGCACGTGCGACGTTCAGCGAGCCGCGCGACCAGGGTGAGAAATCCACTGGAACCAGCACGCATCGGTAGCAGTCGACGGGTCTTTGCTTGACGACCAGCATCGGGCGGCCCGCCCTGCGCAGCAATCGCTCGGCGGTCGAGCCGAGCAGCAGGTGCCGCACGAAGCTCTCGCCGCGCGCACCGAGCACCAGCAAGTCGGCGCTGATTCCGTCCGCATGGTCCAGCACCTCGCGCGGGACGGCGCCGGTGGCCACGTGCAACTTCGTCGCGACGCCGGGCGTGGCACCGATACTTGCGGCGACATCGTTGAGATCGGCGCGTGCGCGCTCGACGAGGTGCTGCTCGACTGCTTCCGCCTGCATTCCGAGCAGGGCACGCAGTTCGTCGAGCGTGCCCCGGTTGAGCACGTGGATCAGGGTCACCGCGGCGCCGACCTCGCCCGCAAGCCTGCAAGCGCGGGCGGCAGCGTGGCGCGCCGGCACCGAGAGATCCGTGGCACAAAGTATGGTCTTGAACGGCTCCATGGTTCTTACAGCACGTAGATCAGGAGGTTGTGAAACTGGAGGAAGAAGCGCGCGCCCGCCGCGAGCGCCTCCCCTCGCGGCGGGCGGCGCGGTCCAGCTAGCCGAGACGAGTCATCACCCCCCGCTCCTCCGCGCCATGGTAGGCATCGCGCTCAGTCGCCGCTGGTGAATCCCAGCAGGTGCATCAGACTCAGGAAGAGGTTGTAGATCGCGACGTACAGGCTCACGGTGGCCATGATGTAGTTCGTCTCACCGCCGTGAATGATGTTGCTCGTTTCGAAGAGGATGAGCCCGGCCATCAGGAGGACGAATACTGCCGACACGGCCAGCGACAGCGCGGGCATCGCGAAGAAGATCGCCGCCAGACCTGCGAGGAAGGCGACCAGGATGCCGGCGAAGAGAAAGCCTCCCATGAAGCTGAAGTCCTTCCTGCTCACCAGCGCGTAGGCGGACAGCCCCAGGAACGTCGCAGCGGTGCCACCCATCGCGGTCATCACGATCTGGTGTCCGTTCGGCAACGCCAGGTAGGCGCTCACGATGGGTCCGAGGGTGTATCCCATGAAGCCCGTGAGCGCGAACACGAAGGCGAGTCCGAGCGCGCGGTCGCGGAAGCGCGAAGTCAGATAGAGCAGCCCGAAGTAGCCGACCAGCGTGACGACGAGCCCCGGATGGGGCAGCTTGAGAGCCGCCGACGCCCCGGCCACCAAGGCGCTGAAGGCGAGCGTGAGCCCCAGCAGCCAGTAGGTGTTGCGCAGGACCCGGTTGCCCGCCAGCGCCGTCGAAATCGAGTCCGCGGGCTGGCGCATTACGGTAACGCGTGATGTACTCATGGAGTCTCCTGTGACGAAAGGCTATGGACGCAGCTTCACGCGAACTGGAGGCGCGACGCCCGCCGCATGCCGAGCCGGCGCTTCGTCCGTATGCGCTGATTCATGCGGCGGCCCAGCGTGTGCCCAGTGCGCTCCGCGGCGGAGCTGATCACGGTGTACAGATCGGCGCCAAGATCGCGCACCACCAGTGCCGGAAGTTGCGGCAACCGCACCATCACCCGGCAGAACTTGTCGGCGCCGCCGCGCGGCCCGTTCACGTCTCCCACCTGCACCTCCACCCGATCCACCCAGATGCGGAAGGACCGCAGGGCGTATTCGATGCGACGGATGACGTGCTGCCGCAGCCCCTCGGTAAGGGCGAAACGGCGTGCCTGAATCTCCATCCTCATGGATGTTTCCTCCTTCTCGTGACGACAACAACCGTAATCTACGGAACCCAAGTCATCAGGTAAAGTCGATTATTTGAGCCCAGTAATTCGTCTTTATCGAGCTATCCCCCAACCTGCGAATGAATCTCAAGCATCTCTTTTACTTCTGGAAAGTCGCTACCAGCGGGAGCGTGGCGCGCGCGAGCGAGGAGCTCCACCTGACGCCGCAGACCATCAGCGGCCAGATTCAGCTCCTGGAGCAGGACCTCAAGACGGAACTCTTCGCGCGCAGCGGGCGCCGGCTCGAGTTGACGGAGGCGGGCCGCTTCGCGCTCGGCTACGCGAAGGAGATCTTCTCCTTGAAATCGGAGCTGGAGGCGCTGATCCGCCTGCACCCGCAAGGGCGGCCATCCGAGTTCCGCGTCGGCGTCTCGGACGCCATGCCCGAATCTCTCGCCTATCGGCTGCTGGAGCCCGCGACGCGCATGCCCGATCCGGTGCGCATCGTGTGTCCGGAGTGGAAGCTCGACGTTCTTCTCTCGGAACTGGCAGTGCATCGTCTCGATCTCGTCCTCTCGGATTCGCCGATCCCGCCGTCGGTCGACGTGCGCGCCTACAATCACCGGCTCGGCGAATCCCCCCTCACGTTCTTTGCGAGCGGTGAACTGGCACAGCGCTGTCGCGGCCCCTTCCCCGAATGCCTCAACGGCGTTCCCATGCTGCTGCCCCGCGAGGACTCGGCGTTGCGCGGCAAGCTCGTGCGGTGGTTGAGCCAGCGGCGGCTGCATCCAACCTTCGTGGGCGAATTCGACGGCAGTTCGCTCATGGTTGCGTTTGGCGAGGCCGGTGTCGGCGTGTTCGTCGCGCCATCCATCCTCCGTGACGAGATGGTAACCCGTCATGGCGCCATCGCCCTCGGCGAGACGCCCGACGTCGTCGCGGAATACTTCGCGATCTCCGTCGAGCGCCGGCTCACTCATCCTTGCGTTCTGGCGATCACGCAGGCCGCGCGCGAGCGCATCTTCAAGAACGTCTAGCCACCGCCGCGTCGGAAATAAAGATCGAAGCGCTCCAGCGCCGCCGCCATCTCCGCTTCGACGTAACCTTCGAAACGAAGTTCGACTTGCGCCGACGGCAGCGTGAGCGAAGCGATGCGCAGCGGCGCCTCTTCGCGGAACAGGACATCGAGACGGCGCCCGCGCGCCTGGACCGTGACCCGATCGCCGGATACGCCGAAAGCGCCCGCGCCGAGGGCGTCGGGGAGCGTGCGGAAGAACTCGCTGCGGCTGATGCTCATGCGGCGAACGACGGAAGCAGTCACCGTCGCCGCTTCACCCGCCGGCCACGGGTGGCCAGATGGCGGCGACATCGCCGTCCTGGAGCGTCGTTGCCGCGTACGCGCCCGGCGGCACGTGGTAGCCGTTCACGAGAACCAGGTGGACGCGTTTGGCCGGTAC
>JAEUMX010000434.1 GCA_016791285.1 Burkholderiales bacterium | reverse complement strand
ATGTTCGGGCTGACCGGGAACGAGGGCAACCACGGCGAGGACGTGAAGGAGTACTACTTCTACCTCGACAACGTCCCCAGCCATGCGTACATGAAGTTCCTCTACAAGTATCCGCAGCGCGCGTTTCCGTACGCGGATCTGATCGAGGAGAACCGGCGCCGCACGCGACAGGACCCCGAGTACGAGCTGCTCGACACCGGGATCTTCGAGGACGACCGTTACTTCGACGTGTTCGTCGAGTACGCGAAGGCGGCGCCGGAGGACATCCTGATCCGCGTGAGCGCGATCAACCGCGGTCCCGAGTCGGCAACGCTCCACGTGCTGCCGACACTCTGGTTCATGAACGACTGGACGTGGTTTCCCGGCACCGCGAAGCCGCGCATCGCGGTCGAGCGCTCCGATGACAACGCTCTCGTGCTGAAAGCGACGCACCGCACGCTGGAACCGTACTGGCTGCACTGCGAGACGCCGGAAGATGCGCTCTTCACCGAGAACGAAACCAACATCGAACGCCTCTACGGCGTGCCCAACGCGACGCCGTACGTGAAGGACGCGATCCACGAGTGCGTCGTCAACGGTCGGCGCGAAGCCGTGAATCCGGCGCGGGAGGGCACGAAGGCGGCCGCGCATTACATGCGGCGGATCGCTCCGGGCGAGACCGCGGTGCTCAAGCTTCGGTTGAGCAACGACGCAAACCTGCGGCAGCCGTTCTCCGGAGGCTTCGACGAACTCTTCGCGCTGCGCGCTCGCGAGGCCGACGACTTCTATGCGCGCGTGACGCCGTATGCGCTGCCCGACGACATGCGCAGCGTGCAGCGGCAGGCGTTCGCGGGGCTCCTCTGGAGCAAGCAGTACTACCGCTTCATGGTGCGCCACTGGCTCGACGGTGACCCCGCGGGTCCCACCCCTCCGGCGGCACGTCTGCGCGGCCGCAATCACGAGTGGTGGCACCTGGCTGCCGCGGACGTGATGTCGATGCCGGACACCTGGGAGTACCCGTGGTTCGCGGCCTGGGACATGGCATTTCACTGCGTCGCGTTTGCGATGATCGACCCGGACTTCGCGAAGTCGCAGCTGCTCCTGCTGACGCGCGAGTGGTACATGCACCCCAACGGCCAGATTCCGGCCTACGAATGGGCGTTCGGCGACGTGAACCCGCCGGTGCACGCGTGGGCCGCGATCCGCGTGTTCCAGATCGAGGACAAGATGTACGGCCGCAAGGACCGCGCGTTTCTCGAGCGCATCTTCCAGAAGCTCGCGATCAACTTCACATGGTGGGTCAACCGCAAGGATGCCGTCGGCAACAACATCTTCGAAGGCGGCTTCCTCGGCCTCGACAACATCGGCGCCTTCGACCGCACGGCAGGGCTGCCCGGCGGCGGGCGTCTCGAGCAGGCGGACGGCACGAGCTGGATGGCCATGTACTGCCTGAACCTGCTCGGCATAGCGCTCGAGCTCGCGCGCGAGGACGCCGTCTACGAAGACATCGCGACCAAGTTCTTCGAGCACTTCGTCTACATCGGCGCGGCGGTCAACCGCATCGACGCGCACCGCCACGGGCTGTGGGACGAAGCGGCCGGCTACTACTTCGATGCCCTGGCGATGCCCGACGGTCGCCGCTTCGAGATCGAAGCCTACACGATCGCCGGTCTGGTGCCTCTGTTCGCCATCGCGGTCGGCGATCGCGAGACATTCCAGGGTTTCCGCGAATTCGCGGAGCGCTTCCGCTGGTTCCGGCGCTATCGCCCGGATCTGCTGGCGGACCTCGCGGACATGACGCACCGCGGGGTCGAGGACCGCTTTCGTCTCGCACTGTTGAATTCGGAGAAGCTCGCGCGGATTCTGCGCCACGCTCTGAATCCGGATGGCATGCTGAGCCCGCATGGCGTGCGGTCGGTGTCGCGACTGCACGCCGAGCATCCGTTCGTGCTCGAGCTCGACGGGCAGCGGTTCGTGCTTGACTACGAACCTGGCGAATCGACCACCGCGCTCTTCGGCGGCAACTCCAACTGGCGTGGCCCGGTGTGGTTTCCGCTCAACCTGCTGCTGATCGAGGCGCTGCAGAAGCACCACTATTTCCTCGGTGACGGCTTCAAGGTCGAATGCCCGACCGGATCGGGCCACGTGGGCACGCTCTGGGACGTGGCAACCGACCTCTCGTACCGGTTGATCAAACTGTTTCTGCGCGACGAGAACGGGCGCCGCCCGGTGCACGGCGACCGGGAGAAATTCCAGTCCGATCCGCACTGGCGCGATCTCATTCTGTTCCACGAGTATTTTCACGGCGACACTGGGGTGGGTCTCGGTGCCAGCCATCAGACGGGCTGGACCGCAGTGGTCGCGAAGCTCATCCAGCAATATGCCGAATACACGCTGCAGCGCGAGTCGCCTCGGACCATCGAGCGGGAGAGCGTAATCATCGAGCGCGCGAGCCACGCGGTCCCCGCGTCGCCACGACCGTCGTCCGCGTTATGATGTCGCTTCCGTAACTTCTCGTGCAACAGGGAGATCACAACGTGCCGACTTCGTCCTCGGGTACTGCCACACGCCGGGCGACCGCGCTTCTGACCGTCCTGACGATCGTCTGGGTTTTCTGTGCGGGCGCCCACGCCCAGCAGACACAGATCCAGCGCGGCGAGTATCTCGCACGTGCCGGCGATTGCATCTCCTGTCACACCGCGAAAGGTGGCGCACCATACGCCGGGGGGCTGCGCATGGACACGCCGTTCGGTTTTCTGCTGGCGCCCAACATTACCCCTGATCCCGAAACCGGGATCGGTACCTGGAGCGCGGACGACTTCTATCGCGCGCTGAACGACGGCGTGAACAAACGCGACCAGGACATGTACCCGGTGATGCCGTACGACTTCTACACGAAGGTTACGCGGGCCGACAGCGACGCCATCTTCGCGTACCTGAAGAGCGTGCCGCCCGTGCGCAACGCCGTGGACATAAACCACCTGCGCTTTCCCTTCGACCTGCGCTGGTCGATGGTCGCGTGGCGCGAACTCTACTTCGACGAAGGGGCGTTCAAGCCGGATCCGGCGCAGTCCGCGGGCTGGAACCGCGGCGCATATCTGGTGGAAGGCCTGGGACATTGCAGCGCGTGCCACTCCCCGCGCAACGTGATGGGCGCGATCGAGCAGGACAAGGCGTTCACCGGCGCCAACATCGACGGCTGGTTCGCGCTCAACCTCACCGACAAGCTGACGACGGGCCTCGGCGAGTGGACCGTGGACCAGATTGCGACCTACCTCAAGAGCGGCGCCAACAAGGCAAAGTCGACCGCGTTCGGCCCGATGGCGGAGGTGGTCCACAACAGCCTGCAGTACTTGACCGACGCGGACCTGAAGGCGATGGCCGAGTATCTCAAGGCGCTTCCGGCGAACTCGGCACTGCGCACCGGACGCGCCGAGGCCGATCCGGCGCGTCAGGCCGGGGCGAAGCTGTATGTGGACAACTGCATGGCGTGCCACCAGTCGAAGGGGCGCGGCATCCCGGGCGTGTTCCCGCCGCTCGCGGGCAACGGCGCGGTGGTGGCGCCGAGCCCGAACGACATCGTCAAGGTCGTGCTCGGGGGAATTCCGGCGCGCGAGGGCTACATCGCGATGCCGCCTTTCGCTGCCCGGCTCACCGACCAGCAGATCGCCGACATCGCCAACTACGT
>JAEUMX010000421.1 GCA_016791285.1 Burkholderiales bacterium | reverse complement strand
TTTTCCGATCGCTACGGCCACCAGAACTTCCTGATCATCGGGCTCTTGCTCGATTACGTCCGAGTCGGCCGCTGCTGGCTGTCTTTGTATCGCCCGGACGCGAGCGACCAATACGGTCATGCCGAGGTGCGCCTGCTGGATGCGCTCGCCCCACATCTCTTCGAAGCGCTCTGGATCAACCGGACGATAGGGTTCCGCGAGCACGGCCAGGAAGCGGACCTGGACCTGAGCGACACCGCGGCGATCGCCCGGACCGATGGCGTGTTGAATTACTGCGGGCGGGGTTTCCTGGAGCTGGTCCGGCGCCACTGGCCATGTTGGCAGGGGCTCAAGCTCCCGGATGCCTTCCTGGACAGCCTGCCCGGCGCGGGAAAGCACGCGATCACGAGAGGCCATCTCGTGGTTGCCGTCAAGGCAGCCGGTGATCTTCTGTTTCTGCGTGCTGAAGAAAGGTCTCCGCTGCGGGCGCTTACGCCGCGCGAGCTCACCGCGGCAACGCTCTACGCGGAAGGAAAATCGCACAAGGAGATCGCGCGGGACATGGGAATCTCGCCGGCGACGGTCAGGAATTTTCTGCAGCACACGTATATGAAGCTTCACGTCGGCGACAAGGGCGAGCTTGCGAGTCTGCTCGTGCGTGAAGTCGGACATAGTGCATTTGCACCATCGCATTTTGCCGTCGTCCTGCCTAACATCGAAGCTCGGCTGGATCGAGACGCCAAGGATCGGTAGGAACGAGGTCGAAGCAGAGCCCCTGGCGCCCAGTCAGTGACGGAGGATGAAGCCATGAATGCCATACAGATTGCAGAACGTTATTTCGATGCCTGGAACCGGCGCGAGGCGGATGCGATCGTCGCGAGCTTCGCCAGCGGCGGGACGTACAGCGACCCCTCGTCGGGGAACCTTCAGGGCGAAGCCATCGGCGCCTATGCGAAAGGCTTGTGGGCGGCGTTTCCGGATCTGTCGTTCGAAACGGGCAGCGCTGCGGACAACGGAGCGGGGCTCGTCGCGGCGCAGTGGGTGATGCACGGGACCAACACCGGTTCGATGTATGGCCTGCCGCCGACCGGTCGCAGCGTGACGGTGCCCGGTGCCGATTTTATCCAGGTCGAGGGAGACCGGATTCGCTCGGTACGAGGATACTTCGATTCGCGGGCGGTGCCCGACCAGCTCGGCTTGCAGGTGACGGTGCAGCCGCACTCGATCGGCCCTTTTGCATTCGGGACCAGTGCCACTGTGCAGAGCGGCAAGAAGATCAAGCCCGGCGCGTTCAGCATCACCGGCATCGAGGCACACTCCGACGCCGAGGTGCAGGAGATTCGGGAACTCTCGCGGCAGACCGCGGTGGAGATGCTGCCGATGACAGGATTCATCGGCTGGGTCGGCATGACCATCGGGCATCGCATGCTGACGGTAACCGCTTGGGAGAGCCCGGATAATCCCCGGCAGTTGCTGCAAGGTGGGATTCACAAGGAAGCGACGACCCGGTTTTTCGGGCAAAGGGGTTTGGGTCGAACGGCAGTGACCAGCGTCTGGATCCCAGAGCGCATCGGCGCGCTGAGGGTGCGATGCGAGGCGTGCGGGTGGATGATCGATTCGGCGAAGGAGGGAGGCAGGTGCGACTGCGGCGCGGTGCTGCCGGAGGCGATGGCATATTGGTAGGCGACCGGGGTCGTGACCGACTCTCGGGGTTGCCTCCGTCGTAAAGTGTGCGTATTTCACAGAAAAAGCGTGCAACCCGTCACAGATTTCGGCGTGGTCCCGCGAGTAGCTTGGTGTGGGTGGGGGAGCGGGCCGTCTGTCGCGGACCATTCGATGAGGGTAGAGTATCCCGCACACAGGAGAGGGCAGAATGACGACGGTGATGGTGGTCGAGGACGACCCCGCCTTTCTGACCCGGTTTTGCGGGATCGTCGCGTCCGACCCGGAATTCGAACTGTTCGCGGCGGTGGCCGACCTCGCCTCGGCCCGTCAGGCGATGAGCAAGGTCACGCCGGACGTGCTGCTCGTCGACCTGGGCCTGCCCGACGGCAGCGGCGTCGAGCTGATTCGGGAAACGGCTCGTCGCTATCCCGGCACCGACATCATGGTCATCACGGTGTTCAACGACGAGGACCATGTGCTCGCCAGCATCGAAGCCGGAGCCACCGGCTACATCCTGAAGGACAGCATGCCGGAAGAGTTCGTGGGGTTGATCAGGCAACTGCGCGCCGGAGGTTCTCCGATCAGCCCGATGATCGCGCGGCAACTGCTGAAGCGGTTCAACCTGACGGCACCTGCCCCGCAGGCCAGACAAACCGAGGATGCGGCACTCTCTGCGCGAGAATCGGAAGTTCTTTCCCTCATCACCAAGGGTTTCAGCTTCTGCGAGATCGCTCGGCTGCTCGGCGTCTCACCGCATACCGTCACCGCCCATGTGAAGAAGATCTACCAGAAACTCGCCGTGCATTCGCGAGGGGAGGCCGTCTATGAAGCCAGCAGGATGGGTCTCGTGTAGCACGTTCCCCAAGCCGCGCCAGCCGCGGGTGCTGGCCGTCGCCCTTGCCATCTGTCTATTCGGCTTCCTCGGGCTGTTCGCACGCTCGAGCGCCCAGGCTGCAAACCCTGTTCTCCAGCTGACTTCCGCGGAGTTCGTCCTGAGCGACGCACCGGAGCCGCCGCCCGATTCGGCACCGTGGCAGCCACAAATGCTGCTCGATGACTGGCGCGCCTCCCGCGCCGGTACCTACGGCTATGGTTGGTATCGCCTGCGATTCGAGCTAGCCGCGGTACCCGACCAGTTGTTCGCGGTCCACATGCCGGTGCTGCAGACGGTCGGGGCACTGTACGTCAACGGTGTCGAGGTCGGCCGCAGCGGAACCTTCGGCCAGGCCCCGCCCGGGTTTCAGCCTCGCTGGTCCCTGTACCCATATCCTCCACAGCCATTCACCATCCGGCCAGACCTCTTGCACGCCGGCCCGAACACGCTCCATCTGCGGCTGTGGGTCTACCAGGGCGTGCGCGGGATCGCGTCGCCCATCACGCTCGGACCCGAACACGAGGTACACGCCCTGTACGAGCGGCGGTTGTTCGTCTCGCGCACTGGCCTCGAAGTGATCGTGCTGTTCGGCGTCGGCTTCGGGGTGTTCATGCTGCTGCTCTGGCGGCGGCGGCCGCACGAGTCCATGTACGGTTACTTCGCGGTCACGGCACTGCTGTTCCCGATCTGGATCGCCGGCAAGTACGTGATTACCGAACCGCCCATCCCGAGCCCGTACTGGCCGGTCATCGTTCGCGCCAGTCTGGACGGTTACGGCGTGCTCATGTGCTTCTTCGCGCTGCGCTACGGAGGCTGGCGCATGCCGCGTCTGGAGAGGGGCCTGCTGCTCTTCGTCCCCATCTCGGCCTTCGTCAACTATCTCAACTACTCCGGGAGCGATGGGTGGATCACGCAGCACTGGTGGCTCTTGACCTTCGTGACGGCAGCCACCTGCGTCGCGATCCTCGGGGCGATTGCATGGCAGCGAACGACGACGGAAGCGATAGGTCTCGCCGCCGCGGCTTCGGCACAGCTCGCTGTCGCCGTAAACGAGGATCTCCTGCCCTATCCGCTCGACCTGCCGCGCTACATGCCGTATTCCTGTCTGCCGATGTTCGCCGTGATCGGCTGGACCCTCATCGATCGTTTCGTGAACGCTCTGAACGAGTCCGAAAAACTCAGGCGCGTGCAACGACTGGAGCGCCAGCAGGCTATCGTCGAAGAACGCCATCGCATCATGAGCGACATGCACGACGGTATCGGCGCCCATCTCATTTCCGCGCTGAGCCAGGTGGAGCATGGCCAGTTGTCCTCGGCGGAGGTGGCGTCGGCGCTGCGCGAGTGTATCGAAGACCTCCGCCTTACCATCGACTCGCTGGAGCCGATCGACGACGATCTCCTCGCGGTATTGGGGAACCTGCGCTACCGGATCGAGCCGCGATTGAGAAGATGCGGGATCGAGCTCGACTGGCGAGTGCAGAACGTACCCAAGCTCGCCTGTCTCGATCCGAAGAACGTTCTGCACATCCTGCGCATCCTGCAGGAGGGATTCACCAACATCCTGAAGCACGCCGATGCCGATCGGGTGAGTGTCGAGGCGGGTGTCGACCGCGACAGCGTGTTCGTTCGCGTCAAGGACAACGGCCACGGCTTCGCAGGCGAGCACTCGGGACATGGACTCGCCAGCATGAAGCACCGCGCCCGGGCCATCGGCGGGCAGCTCGACATCCAGCCCTCCCCGGCGGGAACCACCCTCAAACTGCTGCTGCCGGTTTCGTAGTTCAGTAGTCCGGCGCCTCCTCATCGCTGTCCTGCGCGGGATCGGTATCGGCCCCTTTGCTGCGCGCACCTTGCTGCAGGCGACAGCGAGGAGCGTATCCCATGCTTGAGGGATGCGTGTGCCTATTCACGGGATTCCACGCATGGCACTCCCGTCCTATGCTCCGATCCGGAAGGCGAGCAATGGCTTGCCGTAGTCAAGGCCTACAAGCTGGCGGGGGACGTCATGATTACTCGATCGAAACGGATTCTCTCCGACTCGCGCTGGGGGATGTTGGCAGGAGGATTGGGTCTATTGCTGACCCTTGCGCCGCCCAGTACAGCCCAGGACTTACCCAAGCAGGGTGACTTCGCCGTGACCTACTCCGCGGCTGGGATCCTTACCCACACCATCGACCTCGGCGACGGAACGAAGGTCGGCGCGAATGAGAACCGGATCATCGCCACCAACGACGCCGGACAGGGGATATTTCACAACACGACGGCGGAGTGCGTGGGTGTGAGAGGGGGCGACGCGAGAAACGGTTTCTGTGTTTTCACCGACAAAGACGGCGACAAGTTCGTCGAGCCCTGGAGCATTGCCCCGGGCGCCAAGAAAGGAACAGGCACGCTCGGACCTGGGACGGGAAAGTACAAGGGCATCGCGGGTAACCTCGAGTGGGAGGTGATTACGAGTCTCCCAGCCGCAACCGGCACCTACAACTTCATCGGCAAGAAGCGGGGCAGCTACCGGCTGCCTTGATTTCGGACCGCGTGCTTCGTTAACGAAGCACGCACCACCACGCAGCCAGAGGAGGTCGAGATGAACAACCTTTCCAAGAGAGTGAACTTCGTGTCGCGGGTCTGCGGTGCGACATTGCTGGCCGCGTTTGCCGCGGCGGCATTCGGTCACGGCGATGACTGGAACCGGACGGACAAGCCGCTCGTGTGGGTGGACAAGGACGGCAAGGTCATCGGCAGGGCGGTGGGTGGTGACGCCAGTGGCCGTGGGGCGGTTCAGGTCAAGATCCACCGGCTTTCCCTGATTGTCCCGGTCGGTAACAAGACCGAATGCGGCCCAGGACAGTTTCCGTTCGGCTGCGACCAGTTTCTTGCGGTGACGTGGGGGCTGGGGGGTCTCGTCTTCGAAGACTCCGAATGCAAGGG
>JAEUMX010000398.1 GCA_016791285.1 Burkholderiales bacterium | reverse complement strand
ATCACGTAGGAGCAGATGTCCGTGTCGAGAAGGTAGAGCGCCATCTACAGGAACGCCCGCTCCTGGAGCGGGAGATCCTCCCGCTTGGCCATGAAGTCCGGTGTGGCCTGCAGCGGACTGTCGAAGAAATCGTCCCATGAGGTCGGCTTAGGCGAGAGGATCACCTTGTCGCCTTCCTTCGTGATGTACACCTCGCTGCCCTCGAACCGATACTCCGCGGGTAGGCGCACGGCCTGACTGCGGCCGTTCATGAACAACTTTGCAGTCTGTGCGCTCACGAATCATCCCTCCATGTCATTCACGGGACACTACGAGAAGTGGAAAAACATAGCCGCTCTGCCGGGTCGGCGGACTTAGTCTGATCCACCACGAGGCTAAGGCGGCAAAGCTCGACACCCCGCTTCACCCACCTCCAGATAACCTCCCCGCTCGTACCAATCCGTCAGCACCCACCGCTCGCACGACTGGCCGTCGACCTCGTGAACGTGGTGTGCCGGTCGGTGCGTGTGGCCGTGAATCATGCGTGAACAGCCAGATCGCCGAAACGCATCGACCACGGCGTCGAGGTTCACGTCCATGATTTCCGGCGGCTTCTCCTTCACCTCGCGCGCGCTCTGCTCGCGGATGTTTTCGATCATTGCCTTGCGCGCGGCGAGCGGTTTTGCGAGGAAATCCGTCTGCCATGCGGGGTCGCGCACCTGGGTGCGGAACGCCTGGTACTTCACGTCGTCGGTGCACAGCGTGTCGCCGTGCATGAGCAGCGTCGGTATGCCGTACAAATCGACGATCGCCGGATCCTGCAGAAGCCTGGCTCCCGTGACTCGTGCGAACTCGGGTCCGACCAGGAAATCTCGATTGCCGTGCATGAAGTGAAGCGGTACCCCCGAGTCGCTCACCCGTCTCAGCGCACGCGCGATTTCGGCGTGGAGCGGTTCCGCCAGATCGTCGTCTCCCGCCCAGTACTCGAAGAGATCGCCGAGGATGTAGAGCGCGCCCGACCCCGGCACGCGTTCGCGCAGGAAGCCGAAGAAGATCTCGTTGATCTCCGGTCGTTCGCCGCAGAGATGGAGGTCGGAGATGAAGAGGGTGGACATTCGGCGGCGGGAAGGGAGAGGAGGGAAGCGGGAGGGGAAAAGCGTTAGGCGTCAGGCGTGAGGCGGGCAGTCCTCGCAGCCCAACGCCGCTGGTCGTTCTTCTTTCTCCCTCTTCGCGCCTCCCGCCTCCCGCCTCACAGTTCTTCCGCTTTCTCGATCACCACGTCCTCTGCCGGCACGTCCTGGTGGAAGCCCTTGCTGCCGGTCTTCACGCCCTTGATCTTGTCGACGACCTCGGTCCCCTCGCTCACCTTGCCGAAGACGCAGTAGCCCCAGCCCTGGGCGCTCGGCGCGGTGTGGTTCAAGAAGTCGTTGTCCTTCACGTTGATGAAGAACTGCGCAGTCGCCGAGTGCGGATCGTTGGTGCGCGCCATTGCAATGGTGTAGCGATCGTTCTTGAGCCCGTTCTGCGCTTCGTTCTTGATCGGTGCCTGGGTCGGCTTCTGGCGCATGCCGGGCTCGAAGCCGCCGCCCTGGATCATGAAGCCGTCGATCACGCGGTGGAAGACGGTGTTCGAATAGAAGTCGGTGCGGACGTAGGAGAGGAAGTTCTGCACCGTGGCAGGGGCTTTGGCGTCATCGAGCTCGATCGTGATCGCGCCGTGATTGGTGGTCAGCTTTACTTTCGACATGTCGTTGCGCTCGCTACTTGGTTGCGGTGAGTACCTTCGTTCCCTCGACGATTACGGTCTGCTGCGGCACCTCGGCCGGGAACGGGCCGCCGGCGCCGGTCGGGATGGCGGCGATCTTCTGCACCACCTCCATTCCCTTCACGACGCGTCCGAACACGGTGTAGCCATAGTCGCGCGGATTGGGAGCGCGATGGTCGAGGGAGTTGTTGTCCTTGAGGTTGATGAAGAACTGCGCCGTGGCGGAGTGCGGGTCGTTGGTGCGCGCCATCGCAAGCGTCGCGGTCGCGTTCTTGAGGTTGTTCGCCGCTTCGTTCTTGACCGGCTCGCGCGTGGGCTTCTGCTCATAGTCCTTGGTGAAGCCGCCACCCTGCACGACGAAGCCGGGAATCACGCGGTGGAAGATCGTGCCCTGGTAGAAGCCGTCGTTCACGTAGCGCAGAAAGTTGTCGACGGTCGCGGGCGCCTTGTCGGCATACAGCTCGACCACGAAGCTCCCGACATTGGTCTTGAATTCGACCTGCGGATTGGCGGCTGCGGCAGGGCCGGCCAGGAGGCTGCAAGAGAGCAGCAGGGTAACGCTCAGGAAGTGGAACAGTCGCACGTTGATCTGCCTTTCAGGATGGTGGTGGGATCGGACGGGTCGTCCTGGATTCAGCGGCCGACACCGGTTCCCGCGCCCTTCTTGAGACCGCGGCCGACAGGTGTCGGGGGAGGCGGCGCGCGAAAAACGGGCGTGGGTGCTTGGTCCGGACGCAGCCCCGCTAGTGCAGCAATCTTCTTCTGCAGCTCGCCGTTGCCGGGATCGTATCGGGCCGCGTCCCGATACGACGACTCGGCGAACTTCGCGTACACATCGCCCAGGTTCTCCAGCGCCACGGAATACTCCGGAAACGCCGCCACCGCCCGCTCCAGATAGTCGCGCGCGAGCGCGTAGCGTCCCTGCTGCGCGTAGATCACCGCGAGATTGTTGTACGGCTCGGCGAGTTCCGGGTAATCATCGATGATCGCGGTGTAGAGCGCGATTGCTTCGTCCGTTCGGTCCTGCCGCACCAGCAACTGCGCTTTCAGAAAGCGCGCGCGGGCATCGTTCGGCCGGTCGACCAGGTAGCGCTCGACGCGCTCGAGCGCCGCGCTCTCGTCGCCCTGCTGATATAGCTTGGCGGCGTCGTCCACCGCATCGGCGCGAACCGGAACGGGGGCGACCAGGGCAAGGCAGAAGAGCAGCGCGGCGCGGTGTGCGGCGCGGCGGAGGAGGGTCACTGTGCTATACTTCGACGCATTCCGGGACCCCGGATTCTAGCAGCATCCCCCGAACTGTCACAGCCGCTCTTCCCAATCTCCGTGAGCGCCAAGACGCGATTCGCGCCCAGTCCCACCGGCCTGCTTCACTTCGGCAACGTGCGCACCGCGCTCTTCAATGCGCTGTTCGCGAAGCACGCCGGCGGCTCGTTCCTCCTGCGCGTGGAGGACACGGATGTCGAGCGCAGTCGCGAGGAATATGTCCGGGCGCTGCAGGACGATTTGCGCTGGCTCGGCCTGCACTGGCAGGAAGGGGAGGGGGCGGGCGGCGACGCTGGACCCTATCGGCAATCGCAGCGTACCCCCGTCTACGAGCAGTACCTGGCCGACCTCAACGCGAAAGGCCTCGTGTATCCGTGCTTCTGCACGCCGCTGGAATTGGAGGTCTCGCGCAAAGTGCAGGCATCGGCCGGACAGCCGCCGCGCTACAGCGGCAAGTGCGCGCATCTCAAGGCCGACGAGATCGCTTCCAGGAAGGCGCAAGGTCTGGCGTTCGCGTTGCGCTTTCGCATGCCGCGGGCAACCCTGATCGAGTTCGACGATCTCGTGCGCGGATTGCAGAGGTATCCGTCCGACGACATCGGCGATTTCATCATTCGCCGCTCCGACGGCGGCTTCGCGTTCTTCTTCGTCAATGCGGTCGACGACGCTCTGATGGGCGTCACGCACGTCATGCGCGGCGAGGACCACCTCACGAACACGCCGCGGCAGATCGCTCTGCTGCGGGCATTGGCGCTGCCGGTGCCGACCTATGCTCACATCTCGCTCATCGTCGACAAGCACGGCGCGCCGCTCTCGAAGCGCAGCGGCAGCCTGTCGGTGCAGGAGCTGAAGGAGTCCGGTTACTTTGCGGGCGCGGTGAACAACTACCTCGCGCGCCTCGGCCATCACTTCGCGGAGACGCGCTTCCTCTCGTTCGAGGAGCTCGCGGCGCAGTTCTCGCCCGAGCACCTCGGCCGCGCGCCGGCGCGGTACGATCGCGTGCAGCTCGACCACTGGCAAGCGCTGGCCGTGGCCCACGCCGATGCGGGCACCATCGCGGCATGGCTGCTGCCGGCCGTGCTGGGCATGGTGCCGACCGAGGATTTTGCGACGTTCGCCGAAGCCGTGCGCGACAACGTGCTGTTCCCCGGCGACGCCGCGCTCTGGGCCGAGGCGGTCTATGCGGATGTCTTGCCTCTCTCCGACCGGGCGCGGCAGGTGCTGGAGGCAACGCCCTCCGACTTCTTCCGCCATGCGCTCAACTCGCTGCAGCCCGACATGGATTTCGCCGCCTTCGCTACCCGCGTGAAGGCAGCGAGCGGCGCGAGCGGCAAACAGCTTTTCCAGCCGCTGCGCGCTGCGCTGACCGGCCACCTGCACGGCCCGGAGATGCCGCGGCTCTTCAAGCTGATGCGCTGCGAGCGGGCGAAGCGCCGGCTCTCCGCGCACGTGCTCAACATCGAAGTCGACTGACGCCTGCCGCGGGCGAGTTCCGCGGTCCGTCTTCATGCTGAAGATCTACAACACCCTCGTCCGAGAAAAGCAGGCATTCGAGCCTATCGTCCCCGGCAATGTGCGCATGTACGTGTGCGGGATGACCGTGTACGACTACTGCCACCTCGGCCACGCACGCGTGATGGTGGTATTCGACGCCGTGGTGCGGTGGCTGCGCGCGTCGGGCTACGACGTGACGTACGTGCGCAACATCACCGACATCGACGACAAGATCATCAAGCGCGCCGCCGAGAACCACGAGGAGATCGACGAGCTCACTGGCCGTTTCATCGCCGCGATGCA
>JAEUMX010000392.1 GCA_016791285.1 Burkholderiales bacterium | reverse complement strand
GTCTGTTCGCTCATCCACCGCTCGAGGAAAGGCAGCGCCGTCTTCCACAGGTCGAGATCGGGGTCGAGCTGGCGTCCGAGGCCCTCGATGTTGAGCAGCGTCTTCTGCAGCAGCACGAGCTGCGGCTGGATCTCGATGTTGAAGCGCTGCGAGGTCTGGAAGAGCCGCAGCAGCACCTTGCCGAACGAAATCTCCTTCAGCGGCTTGTCGAAGATCGGCTCGCACACCGCGCGGATCGCCGACTCGAACTGGTCGATGGCAGTGTTCTTGGGCGCCCAGCCGGACTCGATGTGAGCCTCGGCGACGCGCCGGTAGTCACGGCGGAAGAACGCGAGGAAGTTCTGCGCGAGGTAGTCCTTGTCGAAATCGCTCAGTGTGCCGACGATGCCGAAGTCGAGCGCGATGTAGCGGCTGTCCTCACCGACCAGGATGTTGCCGGGGTGCATGTCGGCGTGGAAGAAGCCGTCGCGGAACACCTGCGTGAAGAAGATCTCGACGCCGGTGCGGGCGATGTACTTGATGCTCGTGCCCTGAGCGTGGATCGCGTCGACCTGGCTGATAGGAATGCCGTGCATGCGTTCCATCACCATCACCTCGGTGGCGCACCAGTCCCAGTACACCTCCGGCACCGCGAGCAGCGGCGAGTCGAGGAAGTTGCGCCGCAGCTGGCTCGCATTCGACGCCTCGCGCATGAGATCGAGCTCGTCGTGCAGGATGCGGTCGAACTGGGCGACGATCTCGCGCGGCTTCAACCGCTTGCCCTCCGCCCAGAGATTCTCCATCAGGCCGGCGGCAGCGTCGAGCAGCGCCAGGTCCTTCACGATGACATTCTCGATCGCCGGCCGCAGGATCTTGACCGCTACCTCGCGACCGTCGGGGAGCTTGGCGAAGTGGACCTGGGCGACCGAGGCACTCGCCACCGGCTGCGGCTCGAATTCCGCGAACACCTCGACGACCGGTTTGCCGTAGACCCTTTCCAGGGTCGCGATCGCCTGCGCCGAGGGGAAGGGCGGCACCCGGTCCTGCAGCTTCGCGAGTTCGTCGGCGATGTCCTGCGGCAGCAGGTCGCGTCGGGTCGAGAGCACCTGCCCGAATTTCACGAAGATGGGACCCAAGTCCTCGAGCGCCCTGCGCAGGCGAACGCCGCGCGTGTCGTGCAGGGTGCGCCAGAAGAGCAGGAAACGAATCAGGCCGCGCAGCGCGCGCACCCGCTCGTGCCCGAGGAAGAGCTCGTCCAGACCGTAGCGGAAGCTGACCCAGAGGATCTTGAGAAGACGCAGAAGCCGCTGCATGCGGGCCGGGAGGGTGGTTCAACAGCTTGTCGAAGCCCGCCAGTATAAAGGCTCGGCGTGTCGCGCGAACGGCGCTAAGGTACGGGCCCGGCTTAACCGCCTCCAGCGTCGCTCTGCGCTTGCAGGCGTTCCAGGCGCTTTTCCAGCCGTGCCGCATCGTCGCGCAGCACGTTGACGGCGTGGTTGAACGCTTCGACCTCGATGCGGGAGGGCACGGGGCCGCTTTCGTCGCGCAGGTAGGTGGCCACCGATCGCGTCACGGACTCCGCCACCCGTCCCGGCACATGCGCGAGATCACGGCCGAAGTTGGCGATGCGGTGGGCGGCGACATCGCCCACCACCCTGGAGAGATCCTCTTCCACATCCCACCGCAGATGGGTGAAGAGGTAGCTGATGGCCCCGGCGAAATCTCCGTCACCCGCAACCTCCGTACTGGAGGCGGCGGCTTGGGGATCGCGCAGCACGTCGAAGAGTGATCCGGCCGCGACCGTGAGCGTCACGTCGGGTTCGGTGTTCTCCGACGCCGTCACCTCGCCCGCCGTGGTGACGGCGAGCGTGACGGCAGTCGGCGGCACGACAAGGCGGGCGGCGCGGCCGGCGAAAGGCTGCAGGCGCTCGCGCGCCCAGTCCTCGCGCCGCAGCAGATGGTTGATGGCCGCCGCGGCAACGGTCGACAACACCTCAGGCCACCTGCTGGATGCCCGCGATCAGCCAGGAGGACTTGCGGTCGGCAGGGTCCTTGACGACGTGCCAGATCTCCTCGAAGCGCGCCGGCACTCCTTCCTCCGATTCGCGGATGAAGCCGCTGAAGAGCACGCTCGCCACGGCGAGATCACCTTCGGTCGCCACTTCCAGGAGCTCGGCGCCCAGGGTCGTGACGTAGACCTTCTGCGAGGCGCCGCCGCGCGC
>JAEUMX010000220.1 GCA_016791285.1 Burkholderiales bacterium | reverse complement strand
ACGATCCGGTCGTAGCACGACAACACCCCATACAACCGGCTGCGATATCGCTCCGTCAGCAACTGCATCATCGTCGCCTCCGCTTGCCTGGATGGGTCCCCACTACTTTATCTTGTTTGGTTCCGGCTACGCCGGCTTAGGTCTGAACACGGCGAATCTATGCCAGCCCCGGGCCCTGCGGAACGAGGCTGGCCGTGATATTCGCGCCGGGCAAGTGCTGACCGAGCGCCGTGGCGCTCTCTCTAGGGTAGGGCTTTGAACGACTGCTTTCTCGCGTGACAAGCTTCCGCTTTGGGTCGAACCCCGTCTTCGAACATGCACGTTCACGTTGCGAAAGGTCGCGCCTGCGCAAAGTTCTGGATGCAACCTCTGGTGCTGGCGCGTTCGCGCAAGTTCCGCAGCCACGAGCCGAACGAACCGGCAAGGCCAGATCGAGAGGAAAAGGTGTGGACAACTTTGGCGGAGAAGCCTGGACCCTTGGCGATCGACGTGTCCGCCTCGCCGCCCCATTCTTCGAAAGTGCGGAAGGGGTCTTCGATCGCGCCGCCACGACGGGCTTTGGTGAGGATCACCCGGTCGTCGACGATCTCGTACTGTCAACCGCTGCACAAGCGGCGATGCGCGGGCCCGGGGAGAGGCGGCGAGCGCCTCTCCCGTCTGCCCTCACGGCCGATAGAACACATACCGCGCTTCGTACCAGACCTTCTCCTGTTTGCCCTTGACCTGGGCGTCGCAAGCCGAGGCCGGTGCTACGCCCGCCTTGGTGTCGAGTCGCTGGATGTAGCTCACGCCGGAAAGCGCGCCGCTGCCCATGGCCGGCTCGGCCTTGACGAGCTGCAGCGGAATGCTGCCGGCGTTGGGGGAGGGTGCGACGGCGACCTGCTTGCCGGTCACTTTCGATCCGTCGTTCGACTCCCAGGTCGGGCCCCCGTAGTAGCGGCCGACGCTCTTCTTCTGCATGTCGTACAGCGTGGCGGCGGGGGCAACGAACACCCATTCGAACTGTCCCATGGCGTCCTTCTTCTCCCGGCATTCGTAGGTGATCTCGCCGATGCCAAGCGTATCCCACGCGACGCGATGCCCGGCGGGCGCGCGCACCGGCTCGGGTGCGGCGACGGGATCGGCTTGGGCGACGGCAGTGGTCGTGAGGCAGGCGGTGGCAATCAGGATGCGCTTCAACATGGACCTCTCCTTGGTGAGCGGAACCGCGACTTGCGGATCTCGCACCTCATTACGCGGGATGATCCGTTTCGGATGCGTCGATGTCACCGCCCCGCGGACGGCGTCTTATACTTGAAGCCTCTCACCGCGCGCCCCGGAGGCGTTAATGACCAATACTGCGCCCGAGAAGCGCGTGCGCCATTTCCGGCAGATCCTGCTGTGGCCGCTGCAGTTGATGCCGATCCGGGAAGGCGCGCAGATCCAGAAGCACTGGGAAGTGCTCGAGCAGGAGCGCGAGGACAACCCCTGGCACGAGGTGCTGGACGAATTCACCGGCGATCCCGCCGAGTTCAAGGAGCGGCACTACAACGAGTTCGTCACGTTCCTGCCGCACGTGCAGCGCTTTCTCTACGGCGAGAGCCGACGTGCGGGACAGGACGCGCAGCGCGGCGCCTCCCCCATGCGCGCATTCCGGCGTGGAGACGTGTCCGCCGTGCGGCTCACCCTCTCGCCGGGCGAATCGCCGCTGACCCTGAGCGTCGCCCATATCGACCTCTACTTCTTCTTCGACATCGACGTGGTGCTGCTGGGGGTGGAAGTGTTCGCGGACGATCTGTCCCTGGTGGTGGCCGAAGACATCCTGTACCGCTTCGGTCGCGCCTACCCGGCGGGCTGGGACCAGGACGGGGAGGGCCTGCACTGCATGCACAAGACGGAATGGCTCTCGCCCGAGGGGGCGGTGCTGGCCGTGTCGGATTACCAGAAGCGGGACAAGTATCTCTCGTTCGTCTGCCGGCATCGCGCGCCCTGCCTCGCGGCCCACTGGGCGTTCCTCCTGCGGCCGCTGGTGCTGGACCACGCCGACGAGCGCGGCGTGATCCGCTACCGCCAGATCGAGTATTACCGCATGCCGGTGATGGGTTATCTCGCCATGGAGAAACCGAAGTCCCTGTCCCGCGGCGACTTCGTCCGTCTCGGTCTCGTGACCGCGTCGGGCAGCGACGAGATGCTCCCCTATTCCGATCGCCATGTCGCGGACTTCGAGGAGAACTTCTGCTACGACCGCTACTGGAGCGACCGTATCGAGGAACGCAATACCCGCTACCTGTGCTGCGGGCATGCGCTGGTCGCGGTCGGCGATGCGAACACGCGTGTCTTCACCGACCGCGAGACCGGCGTCTTCAGTCAGTTCCGCCACCAGTATTTCCTGCTGTTCATGATCGCGCACTTCCACAAAGCGGCGCTGCTCATGATCTCCGACCGCCTGCTGGATGCCTTGAATCGGCTCGAGGTGCACAACGCCGATTCGGTCAAGATCTTCAAGCGCAGGATCCGGCAGCAGTTCGAGATCTTCCTGCGCTTTACTCACCGTTACTGGTTCCACGACCTGTCCGATCAGGCGCAATCGAAGGCGTTGTATCGCCTCTGCGCGCGGCACCTCGGTACCGACGCACTGTTCGAGGAAGTCCAGGACGAGATCCAGGAGATGAGCAGCTATCTCGACAGCGACAGCCTGCGCCGCCAGGCGAACACCGTGGTGCGGCTTACGGTCGTCACCACGTTCGGATTGATCGGCACACTCTGCACCGGCTTTCTCGGCATGAACGTGATCGACGCCGCCGAGAACCCGCTGTGGCAGCAACTGCTGCTCTTCCTGCTGTTCTTCATCCCGTCGGCCGCGCTGATTCTTTTCTTCATCCTCAAGTCGAAGCCGCTGTCGGAGTTCCTCGAGGCGCTGTCCGACGAGCGCCTCCCGCGCGAGGCAAAGCTCGGCACCCTCGCTGAAGTCTGGCGCCAGCGGCGTCGCCCCGTGCCCTGAAAGGACTACGGGGGCGTCGCAGAAGACCGCCCCCGGCGCATGCTCCATGACGAGAGATGACCCGCCCGCGGCAGACTGTGCATCGCGCTGCCGGGCAGGCGGGCGGCGTCCGCGTCAGGTGGTCGGGCGGGAAGCGCATCGAACGATTGACATGGATCAGATCAAGGTGGCTTTCCCTGCCGAATGGGTGTCAGTTTTTCCTATACTGGGAATGTCTGACTACGGTTGCTCAAGGGAGGTGCTGCCATGTTCACGACTAAAACGCAACATAGGTTATTGGCGGTCGGCATAGCCGCTGCCGGTGTGCTGCTGGTCTCGCAGGAAGCGAGGGCAGATCGAAGTGGGAAGGAAGTGGTCGACGCGGTTTGCGCTTCCTGTCACGCCACCGGTGCCCAGGGCGCACCGAAGATCGGCGATGCGAAGGCGTGGCACGCGCGTGCCTCGCAGGGGCTCACGGCGCTGACCGACCACGCCATCAAAGGCATCCGCGAGATGCCCGCCCATGGGGGCAACCCGAACGTCACCGACTTCGAGATCGAGCGCGCCGTGACCTATATGGTGAATCAGTCGGGGGGTTCGTGGGCCGAGCCGATCGACAAGTCCGCACCGCGTGCCGAGCGCACCGGCGAACAGGTGGTGCAGGCGCAGTGCGCACGCTGTCATCAGAGCGGCGAGGGCGGAGCACCGAAGATCGGCGACCGCGCGGCGTGGACACCCCGGCTGCAGCAGGGCTTGAATGCCGCCGTCCGCTCCGCGATCCACGGACACGGCGGCATGCCGGCCCGGGGCGGTCTCTCCGACCTCACGGACGCGGAGATCCAAAGTGCGGTCGTGTACATGTTCAACCCGGCTGGCGCGGTGGCGAAGGCTACGGGGGCGTCGCGCGCCGCGGTGCCCGCGGCCAATCGCAAGACCGTCGGCAGGACGGAGGTGTATCTCGGCGTCGTGCCCGCCGCGTCGCTCGCTGCCCAGCAGGCAAAACGGGGTACAGGGGGTGCCATGCACGGTGGTGTGCCGACCGGCAAGGGCTACTATCACATCAACATCTCGCTCTTCGACAGCGAGACCAAGGGTGAGATCACCGACGCGAACGTCGAGGTGACGGTAGAGGACTTGGCGCAGCGCGGCGAGACCAAGAAGCTCGAACTGGTCCCGATCGAAGACAGGATCAGCTACGGGAACTACTTCCAGATGATCGGGAAGGATCCCTATTCGATCAGCGTGCGAATCAAGCGGGGCAACAGCGCGCCAGTCAGCACGAAGTTCGATTTCAAGCCGAGCTGAAAGCACGCCGCTCCCTGCGCCGCGGCGCAATGTCGCGGTGATTACTCCGCGGAGGTTGAACCGGCAGCGCGTCCAGACCGGTGGTTGACCTCCGCGGACGTACCCGTGACACTGCCGGCTGCGGCTGCCGGCTTCCCGTCTGCCGGGGATCGCGCCGCTGCCACCTGCACCGCTGATGGCGGAGTCGCCAGCATCCGGGGAGAATGACTACCAATGAAAAGGCATGATCTGGACATCGAGCGACGCCACCTTCTGCGCACCGCGATGGGAGGGTTGATCGGTTTTCTCGCATCCGGCCTGCCGCCTTCGAGAGTCGGCGCGCCACACGCGCACGCGGCAGTCGTCAGCCCCAATCCCATCGGCGCACGGATTCAGAAGAGCGGGGTCGCGGTCGAGATCGCCGACTTAGCCAAGCCGCCCGCCTCGTCGACCGCGCGGCCATACGCCGCGCTCAACTATCTCTACCATGCCGGCGACGGCAGCCGCCGCCTCTTCGCGTGCGACAGCCGGGGCAAGCTGTGGGGCATCGATCCGGTGAGCGGTGCCGCCTCGCTGTTTCTCGACGTCGCGAAGGCGCGCGGGTCGGCGTTCGTCACCGGACAGCAAACGGGGCTGCGCAGCTTCGCCTTTCACCCCGATTTCGCACGCTCGGGGCGGCCGGGCTTCGGCCGTCTCTACACGGCGCACACGGAGACCGCGGCCAGCCGGCCGGCCAGCGTCAAGCTGTTCGCGATGACCTCCACGATTCGGGTCGACCATCACAACGTCGTCGCGGAATGGCGCCGGGGCTCCGACGGGAGCTTCAGCCGTCGTGAGCTCTTCCGGGTTGCGCAGTACCGCCCGGACCATTGCCTGGATCAAATCCTGTTCGATCCGAGCCTCCGACCGGGGCAGGCAGGGTACGGACTCATGTTCGTCGGCCTGGGCGATGGTGGGAATACGCCCGCCTACCCTGACCAATACAATCACGCGCAGAATCCGGCGCGCGCGCTGGGCAAGATCCTGCGCATCGATCCGCTCGCCGCGAGCGGCGCAGCCTATCGGGTTCCCGGTGACAATCCGTTCGTGGGGCGATCGGGGGTGCTGCCCGAGATCTGGGCGCTCGGCCTGCGTCACCCGCAGAACCTGTCCTTCGACCGGGGTGTCGCCGGCAGACTGATCTTCACCGACATCGGCCAGGCATGGGTCGAGGAGGTGAACATCGGAGTGCGCGGCGGCAACTATGGCTGGCCGCTGCGCGAGGGCACCTTCGCCACCCAGCGCGGCGACGAGGACATCCTCCATACATTGCCCGCCGACGATACGTGGCGGTTCCCCGGCGATGCCACGAAGAGACCCTTCGTGTATCCCGTGGCACAGTACGATCGCAGCGAAGCCTTCGACGCGCAGGGGCGGCCCTTCGGCAGCGACCGGCTCGGGATCGCCGGCGGCTTCGTCTACCGGGGCAGCGCCATTCCCGCGCTGGCCGGGCACTACGTCTGCGGCGACCTGGTCAACGGCCGCATCTTCCACGTGCCGGCGAGCCAGCTCAAGTTGGGCGCGGTGGCGCAGTTGCGCGAGCTCACCCTCAAGCGTAACGGACAGGTCGTGACCCTGCGCCAGGTGGTCGGCTTGTCCGAACGCGTCGACCTGAGGTTCGGCGAAGGCGAGGACGGCGCGCTTTACGTGCTCACCAAGCAGGACGGGAAGATCCGCAGGCTGCGTGCGGCCTGACCGGGACTGCGGCCGATGAGCGATGTCGCGATGCGACACCGGCTCGACAGCGCTGCCGTCGCCTGGCTGTGGGTCGCCGCGCTGGCGGTGGCCGTCACGATCTTCGTCAATGCCCGCATGGCATTCCCTCTCGGGTTCTCGGACGAGTTCACCTACGCCGCCCTGAGCGCGCGCTTCGGGCGCGAGTCGACGCTGGCGAACAACCCGCTGGTGGTCACGCTGGATGCGCCGAACCGCGTGTTCCTTGCCGTGTATGGCCTGCTCGGCGCGCAGCCGCGTCCGGTCTTCGAGATGGCGCGGGTGCTGAACACCTTCCTGCTCGCGCTCGGCATCGGGGTGCTCTTCATCGCCGCCCGCGCCGGCCGCGCCCTGGCGGCATCCCTGGTCGTCGCCATCGCCTACGGCCTCGGCCCGCAATCGAGCTACACCGCGTACTTCACGCCGGAGACGATGTATGCGGTGCTGTTCTTCCTGCAGACTGTGCTCGCTGCGCTCGCACTGGGTCGCGCAGACGCCCGTCTGGGGCTGCTCGCGGGCGCGTGCGCCGCCGTGCTGGCGCTGGTGAAGCCGCACGGCTTGCCGGTCGGTGCGATGACCTTCGCCTTCATCGTGGTTCACGCGCTGCTGCAAGGCCGCTCGGGGGCGCGTTTGCCGTGGGGGGTCGCTATTGGCTATGCGGTGGCGCTCATCGCCGTGCGCTGGATCCTCGGGCGCGTGCTCGCCCCGGACGTCGTGACCGGCAATGCGCTGACCGGCTCGTTCTACTCGAACATCACGGCGGACATGGCGAGCTCGCTGGTCGACCCGGGCAATTACGCCGCGTTCGGCCGACTGCTGATCGCACACTTGGCCGTGGCCGCGTGCCTTGCCGGTCCGGCCCTGGTGGCGGGGCTCGCGCAGATCCCGGGGCGGGTGCGCGCCGAGTCGGACGCCGCGCGTTTCGCGGCGGCGCTGGCCGGACTGACCGCGTGGCTCATGGTCGGGCTCATGGTGATGACCGCGGTGTTCACGGTCGCGTTGGAGGAGACGAGCCGCCTGCACCTGAGGTACTACGGCTTCGCGATTCCGCTGCTCTTCGTCGGCCTCGCGGCGCTGGAGGGCGCCGGCCTCTGGAGCCGCCGCCAGCAGGTGCTGGGATTGGTGGCGTGGGTCCTGGGCATCGCACTCTGCGAGCTCTTCGTCGCGGCATACATGCGGTCGCCCTTCGATGCCGCGGAGTTCTTCTTCCGGCCGTGGGTGATGCCAGGCGTGCCGCTCGCCGGCGCGGCGATCGCGCTCTTCGCGTATCGCAGGGGTTCGCGTGCGCTGCTCGGCGCCGTGCTCGGTGCGTATCTCGTCATGTCCCTGCTGGCGATGGTGTTCGACCGGCAGTTTCAGCTGCGCGCGCCGGAGGCCGCCGAGCACCGGGCGGCGCGCGTCGCCGTCGCGCTGGCCGATCACGCGAACGTCCCGATGGTGATCGTCGCGCCGCAGGAAGATCGCTCCGGGCTGCCGTACGTCTATCGCATCGCGTCTCTTGGGACACACCGGGCGGACTTTCTGGGGCTCGAAGCGGGTCGGCCGCCGCGACAGCTCGCGGCCGGCACCGTGGTGATCGGGACGCGGGACGCGCTGGCCGCGATCGGCGTGGTGCCGACGGTCCGGATCGAGCCCTTTGGCGTGGGCACCATCGGGCAGGGCGCCGATACAGCGCCCGCTGCCCCGCAGATGCGATAATGCGGGCCACCATGGCCCGGCCTCATACCACCTTGTCGCGCAGACCGGCTCGCGCCTTCGCCGCCGGCGACGTTGCCGGGCAGCACGCACAAGAGCCGCCCGAAGTCGCCGACGCGCCGGCGGCGCGGATTGCCGTCGTCATTCCGTGCTACCGGGTGTCGCGCCAGGTGCTCGGCGTGATCGGCCGGATCGGCGCGGAGTGCTGGCGCATCTACGTCGTCGACGACGCGTGCCCGGAAGGTTCGGGCGACCTCGTCGCAGCCCGGTGCGCCGATCGGCGCGTGCAGGTCATCCGCCATCGCAAGAATCTCGGCGTCGGGGCGGCGGTGATGTCGGGCTACCGTGCCGCGTTGAGCGACGGCGCGCAAGTCATCGTCAAGATCGACGGCGACGGGCAGATGGCGCCCGAACTGCTGCCCGGCTTCGTCGCGCCCATCCTCGACGGGCAGGCGGACTACTGCAAGGGCAACCGTTTCTACGAGCTCGACCACATCGACCGCATGCCGATCGTGCGCAAGCTCGGCAACGCCGCGCTGTCCATCATGGCGAAGTTCTCCGGGGGATATTGGGACATCTTCGATCCCGCCAACGGCTACACGGCGATCCACGCGAGCGTCGCGCGGCGCCTGCCCTTCGACAAGATCAGCCAGCGCTACTTCTTCGAGACCGACATGCTCTTCCGGCTCAATACCTTTCGGGCGGTCGTCGTCGACATTCCGATGGATGCCACCTACGGCGACGAGACGAGCAGCCTGAAGGTCTTTCGGATCTTTCCCGAATTCCTCTACAAGAACCTGCGCAACGGCGCGAAGCGGATTTTCTACAACTACTTTCTGCGCGATTTCTCGATCGCTTCGCTCGAGCTCGTCGTCGGGCTCGCCATGCTTGCTTTCGGCACGATTTACGGCAGCGTGCACTGGATCTGGTCGGCTCGGGCGGGCGTCGCGACGCCGCCCGGCACCGTCATGCTCGCGGCCTTGCCGGTGCTGGTCGGTGTCCAGTTGCTGCTCGCTTTCATCGGTTACGACATCGCATCGGTGCCGCGGCGCGCGATTCACCCGGCGCTCGCACGCCGCGAGCAGGTGACGCTGTCCGATCCATCGACGAGCGAGCGCGACGCGAGATGAGCCTCGCGAACATCCTGCTCACGATCCTCTGCGTCGCCTGCATCTCCTGCGGACAGGTGTTGTTCAAGGTAGCGGCGCGCTCCGCCGGCCCCGGCGGTGATTTCCTGACCGCGGCCCGCGAGCTCGCGGGCAGCCCGTTCCTCCTCGGTGGACTCGTCGTCTACCTGGGCGCCACCGCCCTTTGGATCTGGCTCCTGCGGACCATTCCGCTGTCGGTCGCCTACCCCTTCATGGCACTCGCATTCCTGTTCGTGCCCATCCTGGCGGCGGTTTTCCTCGGCGAGCCCCTGTCCTTCAAGAGCGTGTTCGGGGCGGCGCTCATCGTTGCCGGAATCTGCCTCGTTGCGAACTAGCGCTGCCTTCGCCGAGATCCCACGGGACTTTCTCTCGCGCATCGCCACCGATTCGGAGCGGATTCCAAGACTCTACTATTCACGCTACGCGGCGGTGCGGGCCTTTTTCTGGATGCGCCTGCGGCTGGTGTTCCGCCTCATGCGCCGGTTGAGTCCGCAGGCGAAGAACTGCCTCGACTTCGGCGGCGGCGGCGGCGTGTTCCTGCCCACGCTCTGCCGCGCCTTCGAGCAGGTGGTGTGCGTCGATCTCGAAACCGTCGAAGCGCGCGCGGTGCAGCTCGAGTTCGGGCTCGACAATCTGCGGCTGGTGCAAGGCGACATCGGCGCTGTCGAACTGGCCGCAGCGCCGTTCGACGCGATCGTTGCCGCGGACGTGCTCGAGCACTTTCCCGATCTCGCCGTGCCGGTCGCGGCGCTCGAGCGCTGGATCGCGCGCGACGGCGTGCTCTACACTTCGCTGCCTACGGAAAACGGTCTGTACGTGGCGCTGCGCCGCGTGTTCGGCATCACCAAACCGGCAGACCACTACCACACGGGCGCGGAAGTCGAGGGGTTCCTGGAGCGTCGCGGATTCACACGGGTCGCGCGCCTGCACGTGCCTTTGTACCGCGGCGTCCTGCCGCTGTTCCTCGTGAGCGCCTGGAAGTTGCGCCCCGCCTGACACGTGCCGGACCCTGGCTGCGGCCGGTGGTACACTCGCAGCGGACCCGGACGGGACGCGTGAACAAGATCGTCAAATACATCCTCGCCGCTGTGGCGCTGGCAGCGGTCGCCCTTGCGCTCGTCGCGATCTATATCGCCGCGACCTTCGACCCGAACGCCTACAAGCCGCAAGCCGTGCAGTGGGTGAAGGAGAAGACGGGGCGGACGCTCGCCCTGCCGGGCGACATCGAGCTCGTGTTCTTTCCCGCCGTCGGTATCACGGTCGGCAAGGCGACGTTGAGCGAGCCCCGCTCGGAGGCGATCTTTGCGTCGGTGGAGCAGCTGCGGCTGTCGCTGGGACTGCTGCCGCTGCTCGAAAGACAGGTGCGCATCGACGAGGTACACGCCCGAGGTTTGCACGCCAACTTCGTGCGCGACGCCGACGGTCGATGGAACGTGGACGATCTCATCGGCGCGGCCGGAGCACCGGCGGCAGCGCAGCAGGATGCTGCCGCGCCGCGCGCGAGCAGGGACTTCTTCGCCGTCGGTTCGATCGCGCTCGTGAACGCAGCAGTGACGTATCGCGACGAGAAGGCGAACAAGCGCTACACGGTGAGCGATCTCGATCTCAAGATCGGTCCCATCGCACGCGGTCGGACGGGCACGGTCGATGTTTCCGGCCGCGTGCAAGGCGCGGCGCCGAAGATCGACGTGGTAGTGCAGGGCAAGAGCGGCGTTGGGTTCGATATGGACCGCGAACGGCTCGGCTTGAAGGATTTCGCTCTCGAGGTGAAAGGCGCGGCAGCCGACGTCGATGCGCTCGCGGCGAAAGCGAGGGGCAGCCTGGATCTCGACATGACGACTCCTGCGGTCGAGGTCGCGATGCTCGCGATCGCCGCCACGGGTCAGCGCAACCAGGGCGCATTCGAGGTCGATCTCGCCCTGCCGCGGCTGCAGCTCACGAAAGAGGCAGTCGGCGGTGAGCAGTTGCTGCTGAAGGCGACGCTGCGCCAGCCGAATGGACAGCCGACGAAGCTGAGTTTGAGCCTGCCGAAGCTCGAAGGCAGCGCGAGCGCGTTTCAGATCGCGAACGCCGTGCTCGACGTCGACGTTGTCCAGCCGGGGCAGACATTCAAGGCGAGCGCCACGGGTCCGGTCGCGGGTCGGTTCGAGGCAGGCGGCTTGCAGCTCGCATACGTCGGCGTGGACCCGCTGGGCGTGCAGGCGACGCTCGCCGGGCCGCAGGTCCCGAATCAGTCGGTGAGCGGCAGCTTGCAGGGCAGCGCTGCGGTCGACTTCGCGCAGCAGCACGCGCAGGCTGATCTCGCAGGCGTGTTCGACCAGAGCACGATCAAGGCGAAGCTCGCGGTGGCGGGGTTTTCGCCGCCCGGCTACCGGTTCGATGTCGACATCGACCAGCTCGACCTGACCCGCTATCGGACACTGCCGTCTGCGGCTGCTGCACCCGCACCCGCGCCCGCGTCCGGTGCCGCGGCTGCCGCGCCGCCCGCTGAAGCGCCCATCGATCTGTCCGCCCTGCGGCACCTGAATGCCAACGGCAGCATCCGGATCGGTGCGCTGACGGCACCGAAGCTCAAGGCGTCGAACGTTCGCATCGAGGTGAAGGCGCAAGACGGGCGCGTCGACATCGACCCCCTGGCGGCGAACCTGTATGGCGGCAGTCTCAGCGGCGCCATCGGTGTCAACGCGCAGGGCAGCACACCGCAGTTCACCGTGAAGCAGACGCTGGCCGGGGTCAGCGTCGGCCCGCTGCTCGTCGCCGTCGCGGATTTCGGGCGGCTCGAGGGGCGCGGGAATTTCTCGATGAATGTATCGACCGCGGGCGAGACCGTGAGCCAGCTCAAGAAAGGACTGAATGGCACGGCTGCCGCGCACCTGTCGGACGGTGCCATCCGGGGAATCGACATCGCGGCGACGATCCGCCAGGCCAAGGCGAGCATCCGCGAACTGAAGGGCAAGGCGGTGACGGAACAAGCGGACACGACGCACAAGACCGATTTCACCGAGCTCAAGGCGACCTTCACCATCCGCCACGGCATCGCCAGCAACCGCGACCTGACCGGCAAGTCGCCGCTGCTGCGCCTGGCGGGCGAGGGCGACATCGACCTCGGCAACGACCGCATGAACTACCTGCTGAAAGCCAATCTGGTCGAAGGCGTTACCGGCCAGAGCGGCAAGGAGGCGATCCAGATCGCGGACATCACGGTGCCGGTGCGGGTGACGGGCCCGATCGGGGCGCCGAGCTACACATTCGATTACGCCACGATGGCCGCGGACCTTGCCCAGCAAGCGCTCCGGCAAGAGCTGCAGAGGAAGCTGGGCGGCAAGCTGCCCGAGGGTCTGCCCACGGACATCCTGCAGGAAGCCGTGAAGGGTCTCTTCAAGCGATGACCGAGTTCGCATCGCGCGTGGTCGCGTGGCAGCGCAGCCACGGTCGCCACGACCTGCCGTGGCAGGGGACGCGCGACCCGTATCGCATCTGGCTCTCCGAGGTGATGCTGCAGCAGACTCAGGTGGCGACCGTCGTGCCGTACTACCTGCGCTTTATCGCGCGCTTCCCCGACGTGCACGCACTCGCGCTCGCGTCGCTCGACGAAGTGCTCGCGCTCTGGAGCGGGCTCGGCTATTACTCGCGTGCGCGCAACCTGCACCGTGCAGCGCGGTTCATCGTCGCAGGACGCCGCGGCGAATTTCCGAGCGAGCATGACGAAGTCCTGAGACTGCCGGGTGTCGGCCGCTCCACGGCGGCCGCCATTCTCGCCTTCTCCCGCGGCGAGCGGCGGGCGATCCTCGACGGCAACGTCAAGCGTGTGCTGGCCCGCGTGTTCGCCGTGCGCGGCTACCCGGGCGATCGCCGGGTCGAGAGCGAGCTGTGGCGGCACGCCGACGCGCTGCTGCCGGCGGAAGGGATCGAGGCGTACACGCAGGGGCTCATGGATCTGGGCGCGCGCATCTGCACGCGCACGCAGCCGGCATGTGCGCTCTGTCCGGTGGCATCGGTATGCGCGGCGCACGCCGCGGGACGTGAAGAAAGCTATCCCGAGCCGCGCCCGGCGAAGCGCCTGTCGGAGCGCGAGACGCTGATGCTGATGTTTCTCGATCGCGGGTCGGTGCTGTTCGAGAAGCGCCCGCCGACCGGCATCTGGGGCGGGCTCTGGAGTCTGCCGGAAGCCGACGTGGACGCGGATCCGGAGAAGGTTTGCCGCGACCGTTTCGCAGTGTCGCCGATGGGCGTGCGGCGCCTCGAGCCGGTCCGCCACGGCTTCACCCATTTCCGGCTCACGATATACCCGGCCGCCGTGCAGCTGGCCGGTATCGGTCCCAAGGTCGAGGAATCCTCTGCAATCTGGTTGCGACCGGAGGACGCCGCGAAGGTGGCGCTGCCTGCGCCGCTGAAGCCGCTGCTCGCGTCGCTTCATACGCTCAGGCTGACCGCAAACGTCTGCGCGGCTTGAGGTGGTTCGCGCAGCGTCGCGCTGCGTCGCCCGCTGATCGAGAGGCAAGCACGGGTCGAGTAGGTCGCGCCATCCTTCGGCCTGCGAGGATGCGACGGTCTTCAGCGGGTCGATTTCCGGCCGGCGACATATAATCGCTGCTCGCGGTGACCCGCTCCGTAGCAGAAATGCGCTGCGATCGTTGCAGGCGTTCGCTTTCCGTTTCACATCCGCGCCATTCCCGACTGCGTTGCTTCACTGCGTCTTTCCT
>JAEUMX010000357.1 GCA_016791285.1 Burkholderiales bacterium | reverse complement strand
TCCTGCTGTGCGATCTGGCGTTCGAGATCGGGGATCGCGGCCAGCGCCTGCTCGTATTCCGAGCGCACCTGTTCGAGCTCGAGTTCGGCGACGACCCCGCCCTTGAAGCGCAGTTCGAAGAGCCGCACGCTCTCGCTGCGTGAGTCGGCGGTGCGGCGGGAGATCTCGAGCTGCTTGTCGAGATCGCGCAGGGTGATGTACTCATTCGCGACGGCAGCGACCAGCGAGAGCAGCGTCGCGCGTCGCCCATCCTCGGTGGCGAGCAAGGATGCCCGCGCCGATTCGGTCTGGCGCTGCAGCTTGCCGAAGAAGTCGATCTCCCACGAGGCCGAGAGCAGCACTTGGTAGTTGTTGAACGTGCGTCTCACGTCGTCTTGCAGGGTCGTCGTGCCGCTGTAGCGACTGACCTGCTGGCGCGCGAAATCGGCGCTGACACCGACCTGCGGAAAGAGCTGGGAGCGCGTCACACCGAGCACCCCGGCGGCTTCCTCGACGCGCGCCGCGGCGATGCGAACGTCCTTGTTCCGGGCGAGCGCCGTGGTGATGAGCCGGTTCAAGACCGGGTCGTCGAACTGCTCCCACCAGGCGGTGTTGACGAGGTCGTCGGCGTTGGTGACGTCGTAGCGGAAGGCGGCGGGGGTTTCCACTTCCGGACGCACGTAGTCCGGGCCGACCTTGCATCCCGCGAGCATGCCCGCGATACATGTCGCGATCAGAGTCCTGCGCATTTCAGTCATCCTTCCGAGGGGCATGCGGTGCGTCGGCGGGCATCGCGCCACCCGGTGCAGCGCCGGCAGCAGCATTCTGCCGTGCGAACCGCGCGCTCATGCTCTCGAGCATCCAGAAGAACAGCGGCGCGAAGAGGACCGCGACCACGGTCGAGGCGAGGATGCCGCCAATCACGCCGGTGCCGATCGCGCGCAGGCTGTTCGCCCCGGGTCCGCTCGCGATCGCAAGCGGCACGCAGCCCAGGCCGAACGCGAGCGAGGTCATGACGATCGCACGCAGCCGCAGGCCGGCGGCTTCGAGCGCCGCCTCCTTCACCGCCATGCCGTGCCGCACCCGCTCGATTGCGAACTCGCAGATCAAGATCGCGTTCTTCGCCGACAGACCGACCAGCGTCACCAGGCCGACCTGGAAGTAGACGTCGTTCTCGAGGCCGCGCACCCAGGTGAGCAACAGTGCGCCGAGGATCGCGATCGGCACCGTCAGCACCACGGCGATCGGCAGCGTCCACTTCTCGAACTGCGCGGCGAGCAGGAGGAAGACGACGATCAGGCCGGCGACGAACGCGATCGCGGAGGTGCCGCCGGACTCCTTCTCCTGCAGCGCCTGGCCCGCCCACGCGAACGAGAAATCGCCGGGCAGCGTCTCGCGCGCGACCGCCTCCATCGCCGCCAGTGCCTGGCCGGAGCTGAATCCCGGCGCCGGGCTGCCGGTGACCTTCACCGCCGGGAAACCGTTGAAGCGCTCCATCAGCTTCGGCGCGGCCACGTAGCGCACGGTCATCAGCGCCGACAACGGCACCATGGTGCCGCTTTCCGAGCGGACATACACCTTGCTGAAGTCGTCCGGGTTGACGCGATAGTTCGCGTCGGCCTGCAACACGACCCACCAGACGCGGCTGAACTGGCTGAACTGCCCGGCGATCGACGAGCCGAAGAAGCTTTGCATCGTCTGGAAGGCGTTCTCCACCGGCACGCCGAGCACTTCGGCCCGGTTGCGGTCCAGATCCACGAAGAGCTGCTGCGTCGCCCCGCGGAACGTGGTGGTGACGCCGGTGAGCTCCGGGCGGCTGCGCACGGCTTTGAGATAGGCTTCCACCGCCTGACTGGTGGCGCGAGTATCGCCGGCGCCCCGGTTCTGGATGTAGAACTCGAAGCCGCCGGTGGTGCCGAGGCCCGGGATCGAGGGCGGGTTGACCGCGAAGACGAACCCCTCCTTGATCTGCGCGAACTCGCGATTGAGCCGCGGCACCACGCTGAAGACGAGCTGCGACGGGTCCGTGCGCTCCTCGAAGGGTTTCATCGACGGGAAGAAGGCCGCGGCGTTGTTGCGGAACGTGCCATCGATCAGGCTGTAGCCGTTCACGACCGCCACGTCCTGCACCGTTGGCTCCGCGGCGAGGATCTTCTCCACCTTCGCGATCAGCGCGCCGACGTAGCCCTGGCTGGCGGTATCCGGCGCCTCGACGATGATGAAGAAGTAGCCCTGGTCCTCTTCCGGCACGAAGCTCGAGGGCAGGATGCGGAACATGAGGACGATGCCGGCGAGCATCGCGGCGAACACGAGGAGCGACACCGGCCAGGCCTGAATCACCCGGGCGACGCCACCGACGTAGCCGCTGGTGAGACGCTGGAACCCGTTCTCGAACCAGCGGAAGAAACCTTTCTTCTCGCCGTGATGGGCCTTGATGATGATCGCGGCGAGCGCCGGCGACAGCGTGAGCGCCATCACCCCGGAGATGATCACCGAGATGGCGATCGTGATCGCGAACTGCTGGTACAGCGTGCCGGTGACGCCGCCGAGGAAGGCGACCGGCAGAAACACCGCGACCAGCACCAGCACGATCGAGATCAGCGCGCCGGCGATCTCGCCCATTGCCCGCTTCGCGGCCTCCAGCGCGCCAAGACCGTGCTTGGTCATGTTCGTCTCGACGTTCTCGACCACCACGATCGCGTCGTCGACCACCAGCCCGATGGCGAGAATCAGCCCGAACATCGTCAGCATGTTGATCGAGAAGCCGAGGAGATGCATGCCGATGAAGGTGCCGACGATCGACACCGGCACGGCGAGGATCGGGATGATGGTCGCGCGCAAGCTTTGCAGGAAGAGATACACCACCAGGATCACCAGCACCACCGCCTCGAAGAAGGTGTGCACCACCTTGTCGATCGAGTTCAGCGTGAAGAGGCTGGTGTCGAGCGTGATCTTGTAGTCGAGCCCGGTCGGGAACTGCTTCTTGAGCTCCTCCAGCCGCGCGCGCACCGCGCGTGCGGTCTGCACCGCGTTCGCGCCCGGCTGCTGGAAGATGCCGATCGTGGTCGCGGTCTTGCCGTTCAGGCGGCTCGCGATCGAATAGTCGCGCTTGGCGAGCTCGACCCGGCCGATGTCGTGCACGCGCACGATCGCGGTGCCCTCCTTCGCCGCGCGGACGATGATGTTCTCGAACTCCTCCGGCTTGGTCAGCAGTCCCTGCGCGGTCACCACGTACGTCTGCTGCACTCCTTGCGGGCTCGGCTCCGCGCCGATCTGGCCGATGCCGAAAGTCTGGTTCTGGCTCTGGATCGCGTTCGTCACCTCCTGCACCGAGATCCCGAGCTGCGCCATGCGGTCCGGCTGCAGCCACACCCGCATCGCGATGTCGGGCAGGCCGAACACCGTGGCCCGGTTGGCGCCCGGTACGCGCTTCAGCTCCTCCAGCACGTAGAGGTTGGCGTAGTTGTCGATGTAGGTGGCGTTGTAGCGCTCGTCGGGAGAGAAGATCGAGAGCACCATCATGATGCTGGAGGACTTCTTCTCGACCGTGACGCCCTGCTGGGACACCACCTGCGGGATGAGCGGCAGCGCCTGGCTCACCCGGTTCTGCACGTTCACCTGGTTGATGTCCGGATCGCTGCCCGGCTTGAAGACCACGCTGATCGTGACGTTGCCGCTGGAGGAGCTGACCGAGTTGAAGTAGAGCAGGTTGTCGATGCCGTTGATCTGCGTCTCGATCGGGGCGGCGACGGTGTTGGCGATCACCTCGGCGGTCGCGCCCGGGTAGCGCGCCTCCACCGAGACCTGCGGCGGCGCGAGCTCCGGATACTGCTCGATCGGCGAGACCCACATCGCCACCGCGCCGCCGAGGAAGATCAGGATCGAGATGACCGCCGAGAGGACCGGCCGGTCGATGAAGAAATGGGTGAACATGTGGCGCGCCCCGTTCTACTTGTTCACCGCGCCTGCTTTTGCGGCGGACTCGCCTGCATCGCCGCCGTCCACTGCGCCCGGCTCGACGACCTTCACCGGCTGGCCGGGCACGACCTTGAGGACGCCGTCGACCACGACGCGGTCGCCGGCGGCGAGACCGCTGGTGATCACGATCTCCTTCTCGCCGAAGTAATCGCCGACGACCACCGGCCGCACCTCCACGGTCCCGTCCTGCTTGACGACGTAGACCAGGTGGCCGTTCGAG
>JAEUMX010000338.1 GCA_016791285.1 Burkholderiales bacterium | reverse complement strand
CTCTATCTCGAAGTCCATCCGCCGCTGGAGGAGGACGAGCGCCCGTCCGCACTCCAGATCGCCGAGACACTCGACGCCATCAGTTCGAAGCTCGCCGCCCGGCCCGATCTCGTGCTGGACGAAGCCGCGGTGAAGATCGCGATCATCGAGAAATCCGGGCTGCCGGTACCGATCGCCCGGACACTGCGATCGCGGCTTCTGCTCGAAAGCCGCAACTGAGGCCGCGGTAAACGCGAACCGGGCGACGCTTGCCAGCGTCGCCCAGGCGAACAGTGCCGACTGCCTTACTTGTACATCGACTTCTTGAACATGCGGTCGATCTTGGTCTGCGTGTCCTGGCAGCACGCGTTGGCCGACCCGGCTGCGGACTTGGCGGCATCCGCCGAAGACACGGCAGCATCGGCCGAAGACTTGGCGGCATCGGCCGTGGACTGCGCCTTCGCCGCGGCGGCAGCAGCCTTGTCGGCGGCGGCCTTCGCGGCGGCAGCATCTGCGACAGCTTTGTCGGCGGTCGCACGCACGGCTTCCAAGTCTTTCGTGGAGGCACATCCGCCGGCCAGAGCAAGGCCCACGACAAGCAGCAGGGGGGTAAAGATTTTTCTCATGACTCTTTTATCTCCGTAAATGAAGGACTTGGCAACACGTTCTGGTCGCCGAGGCGCGGAGTATGACGCACCGCACTAGCGTATTCTAACGACAGCGCCCTTTCCCACCAAACGCACGATCTCGCCCATCTGCTCATTGGTGACGGCGATGCAGCCCCTGGTCCAGTTGAGGTCCCTGTGGATCCCGGGGTCGCCACGACCCAGACCGTGAATCCCGATGTAGCCGCCGAGCTTGGTGTTCTGCGGCGGCGCGCGCCCTTCGGCATGTGCTTGCCGGATGGCGTCGAACTCCGCGCGGCTGATCTCGCCCGCAGCCAACCCCTTCTCGGCACGTGCCAGCGAGGGGTAGTTGAAACCCATGAACGGACCGAAGTGGCCTTCGGGCTTTACCCACGAAATTCGATAGGTCCCGAGCGGGGTCTTGCCGTCACCGCGCCGCTTCTGCTCGCTCACCCCCCAACGACCGACCGACACGGGATCGAACAGGGCGAGAACCTCGTCGCCGCGCAGGACACGCAGTTGGCGCTTGGCGGAATCCACGTCTACAACGACGTCGGCACCCTGATCCGCCCGGCCGATGGCGGCGGCAAACAGCGAAGCCAATAGGCAGACGACGACGAGGCGGCAGAGGGCACGCATCACGGGTCCGCGCGTGGAGCCAGCACTCGGGATATGAACCAGAGGCAAACGACCGCCGCTCGACATTGTGGGTTTCAGGACGTCACTTGCATGATAGGGGGCAAGTTTACTCTTGTCCCGGTAAGCGGTTGGCAGCAGCGTCCATGCCCGGGATATGATGGTAATTCCTCCACTGTGGTCGGTCGATATCATGGCCTACCAGCACGATATCTTCATCAGCTACCGACGGTACCCTGAGGCGCGTGACTGGATCACCGACCACTTCCTGCCGCTCTTGGAGCTTCGCGTCGATTTCGAGCTTGGACGCAAGCCGAACATTTACGTCGATAGCCAGCTCGAAAGTGGCACCTCCTGGCCGGTGTCGCTTGCAATCGCGCTCGGCGCGTCGCGGATCCTGATACCGCTCTGGTCGGGTAATTATCTGGCGAGCGTGTGGTGCACCGAGGAGCTGAGCCACATGCTCGCGCGCGAGGAAAAGACTGGGTTGAGGACGCCCGAACGACCTCACGGCGTCATCGTTCCCGCTTTCATCCACGACGGGGAGCGGTTTCCCAAGGCCCTGCGTCACATCCAGCACTTCGAAATTCAGAAGACCTTCAACGTGCGGATGCCGCGCAACAGCGCACGTGCCGAGGAGCTCGATGCGGTGCTGACGGCGCAAGCACCCGCAATCGCCGCCTGCATCGAGTGTACCGGCTCGGATTGTCTGGACACGGTTTTGCAGCTCAGGCTGCCTCTGGCATGGCATAAGCCTGACGGGCTTCGAGGGGCGACATGAAGCCCAGTTTTTCGAGACGCCAATGACGATTGTAGCGATCTTTGAACTCG
>JAEUMX010000335.1 GCA_016791285.1 Burkholderiales bacterium | reverse complement strand
TTGACCGGCGGAATGTCCTCCGGCGACGGCATGTAATCCACCACCGCGTCGAGCATCGCCTGCACGCCCTTGTTCTTGAACGCGGATCCACACAGCATCGGCACGATCTCGTTCGCGAGGGTGCGCACGCGCAGGCCTTCTTTCACGTCTTCGACCGAAAGGTCGCCTTCGTCGAGATACTTGTGCATCAGCTCTTCGTTCGCCTCGGCCGCGGTCTCGAGCATCTTTTCGCGCCACTTCGCCGCTTCGTCAGCCAGATTGGCGGGGACATCGCGCAGCTCGAACTTGGTCCCCTGGGTGCTGTCGTCCCAGTAGATGGCCTTCATCCGCACCAGATCGACGACCCCTTCGAACTTGTCTTCGGCACCGATGGGAAGCTGGATCGGCACAGGGTACGCCTTCAGGCGCGTCTGAACCTGCTCATACACGCGCAGAAAATTCGCGCCCGCGCGATCCATCTTGTTCACGAAGCACAGGCGCGGGACGCGGTACTTGTTAGCCTGCCGCCACACCGTCTCGGTCTGCGGCTGCACCCCGCCCACCGCGCACAGCACAGTGCATGCGCCGTCGAGCACGCGCAGGCTGCGCTCGACCTCGATGGTGAAATCCACGTGCCCGGGCGTATCGATGATGTTGATGCGGTGCTCGGGCAGGGAGCCGTCCATGCCCTTCCAGAAGCACGTGGTGGCGGCGGACGTGATGGTGATGCCGCGTTCCTGCTCCTGCTCCATCCAGTCCATGACGGCGGTACCGTCGTGCACCTCGCCCAGCTTGTGCGATACCCCGGTGTAAAAGAGTATGCGCTCGGTGGTCGTGGTCTTACCGGCATCGATGTGCGCCATGATGCCGATGTTCCGGTAATGCTGAATGGGTGTCTTGCGTGCCACGGACTGTCGACTCTCTTGCTGATCGCAGCGGCGCGCTTCTGGCGCGCCGCCCTCGTATGGCTGCCGGCTTCCCGGTGGGGACCGCCGGCCAGCCTCTTAGAAGCGGTAGTGGGAGAAGGCCTTGTTGGCCTCTGCCATCTTGTGCACTTCCTCTCGTTTCTTCATCGCGCCGCCGCGACCTTCCGCCGCCTCGGCGAGCTCGCCGGCCAGGCGCTGCCCCATCGACTTCTCGCTGCGCCTGCGCGCGGCCTCGCGCAGCCAGCGCATGGCAAGTGCGGTACGGCGCACCTGCCGGACCTCCACAGGCACCTGATAGTTTGCGCCGCCGACGCGCCGGCTCTTCACCTCCACCACCGGCCGCACGTTCTGCAGCGCCTGGGTGAAGACTTCGAGCGGATTCTTGCCGCTACGCTTCTGGATCTGGTCAAGCGCCCCGTACATGATGCGCTCGGCCACCGACTTCTTGCCGCGGGTCATCAGGACGTTGATGAACTTCGCCACTTCCTGGCTCGAAAACTTGGGGTCTGGAAGGACTTCCCGCTTGGGGACTTCTCTGCGTCGAGGCATGGATCTGCTTCCGTGTCGTTGGTCCCGCCGCCGTCAGCCCGCCTTGGGGCGCTTGGCGCCGTACTTGGAGCGGCTCTGCTTGCGGTCCTTCACGCCGGCGGTGTCGAGACTGCCGCGCACGGTGTGATAGCGCACGCCCGGCAAGTCCTTCACGCGACCGCCACGGATGAGGACGACCGAATGCTCCTGCAGGTTGTGGCCCTCGCCACCGATGTAGCTGATCACCTCGAAGCCATTCGTAAGGCGCACCTTGGCGACCTTGCGCAAGGCCGAGTTCGGCTTCTTCGGCGTCGTGGTGTAGACGCGGATACACACGCCGCGCTTCTGCGGCGAATTCTGCAGCGCCGGCACTTTGCTCTTGGTGACCTGGCGCGTGCGCGACTTGCGCACGAGCTGGTTGACGGTTGGCATCGCTTACCCTGTCGTCGATGGGCCAGCCGGGCAATTCAACCGCTCGCTTGCTTGGCGACGGAGCAAATGCCGGGCGCGGCACCACGTTTTGTCCGCGCAAAAAGCCGGGACGGCGTCTCCGCCGTCCCCGAGGCTTCCGCGTCTTGCGCCCGAACCTCGCTTTGCTAGCCGGCCGGACGGTGAAAAAGACTGCGGAGTTTAAGTAGTCAGGATATCCCTGTCAAGCAACCTGCTCTTCTCCAGGGGCCTGCGTCTCGCCGGCACCGGCCTGCGCTTCCTCGACCAGTTCGCCCATCCCCATGTCGACCCCCAGTTGCTGGTTCTTGCGGGTGTTGTGATAGGCCAAGCCGGTTCCGGCCGGAATGAGGCGGCCGACGATGACGTTCTCCTTGAGGCCGCGCAGATCGTCCTTCTTGCCCATGATCGCCGCCTCGGTGAGCACCCGTGTCGTCTCCTGGAACGATGCGGCGGAGATGAACGAATCGGTGGACAGCGATGCCTTCGTGATGCCGAGGAGCATGAACTCGTAGGTCGACGGATTCTTCCCCTCGGCCTCGTTCTTCTCGTTCTCCTCCAGCACCTCGGCGCGTTCCACCTGCTCACCGGGGATGAAGCGGGTATCGCCCGCATCGGCGATGGTGACCCGACGCAGCATCTGGCGCACGATCACCTCGATGTGCTTGTCGTTGATCTTCACGCCCTGCAGCCGGTAGACGTCCTGCACCTCGTCGATGATGTAGCGGGCGAGTTCCTCCACGCCCTGCAGGCGCAGGATATCGTGCGGATCCTTCGGCCCGTCCACGATCATCTCCCCCTTGTTCACGACCTGGCCGTCGTGCGCCATCACGTGCTTGTCCTTCGGGATCAGATACTCGTGCGGCACGCCGTCGAGGTCGGTGATGACGAGGCGCTGCTTGCCCTTGGTGTCCTTGCCGAACGAGACGGTGCCGGTGATCTGCGCCAGCAGGCCCGCGTCCTTCGGCGAACGCGCCTCGAACAGCTCCGCCACCCGCGGCAGACCGCCGGTGATGTCGCGGGTTTTCGACGTCTCCTGCGGCACCCGCGCCAGCACATCCCCGATGTTGATCGGCTGTCCATCCTTGACGTTGATGATGGAGTGGATCTGGAAGGTGTAGGTGACGGGCGTTTCGCTGCCGACAAGCTTCACTTCGTGGCCCGTCTCGTCGATCAGCTTGACCTGCGGCCGCAGGCCCTTGGCGGTGGACACGCCGCGCCGCTTCGGGTCGATCACGACCAGCGTCGAGAGGCCGGTGACATCGTCGATCTGCTTGGCGACGGTCACGCCTTCTTCCACGTTCTCGAGCTTGATGGTGCCCGCATACTCCGTGATGATGGGACGGGTGTGCGGATCCCAGCTCGCCAGCACCTGACCAGCCTTGACCGGGGCGCCGTCCTTCACGAGCAGGGTGGCACCGTACGGCACCTTGTGCCGCTCGCGCTCGCGCCCGTTCTCGTCGTGGATCGCCACCTCGCCGCTGCGCGAGATCACCACCTGCTCGCCGCGCGCGTTGGTGACGTAGCGCATCGTGGCCGTGAATCCCACCACGCCGTTCGACTTGCTGTCCACCTGGCTCGCCACCGCGGTCCGCGAAGCGGCGCCGCCGATGTGGAAGGTGCGCATGGTGAGCTGCGTGCCGGGCTCGCCGATGGACTGCGCCGCGATCACGCCGATCGCCTCGCCCACGTTCACGAGCGTGCCGCGGCCAAGGTCGCGCCCGTAGCACCTGGCGCACAAGCCGTAGCGGGTATCGCACGACAGCGGTGTGCGCACGCGGACCTCGTCGATGCCGAGCGCCTCGATCCGATCCACCGCCGCTTCGTCGAGCAGACTGACGGCCTCGATCAGGGTCTCGCCGGACTCGGGATTGACCACGTCGCTCGCGGCCACGCGGCCGAGGATGCGATCGCGCAAGGGCTCCACCACCTCGCCGCCCTCGACCAGCGCCCGCATGGTGACGCCGTTGCCGGTGCCGCAATCTTCCTCGGTAACGACAAGATCCTGGGTCACGTCGACCAGCCGGCGCGTGAGGTAACCGGAGTTCGCGGTCTTGAGCGCGGTGTCGGCCAAGCCCTTGCGCGCGCCGTGGGTCGAGATGAAGTACTGCAGAACGTTCAGGCCCTCGCGGAAATTGGCGGTGATCGGCGTCTCGATGATGGAGCCATCGGGTTTCGCCATCAGGCCGCGCATGCCAGCTAGCTGGCGGATCTGTGCCGCCGAGCCGCGCGCCCCGGAATCGGCCATCATGTAGATGGAATTGAATGACTCCTGCGAGGTCGGCTGCCCCTTGTCGTTCACGAGCGGCACCCAGCCGCCGGCCTTGACGTCCCAGACCTTCACCGGTTCGGTGCCGAGCTGCTCCATCATGGCCTTCGCCACCATGTCGCCCGCGCGGCCCCAGATGTCCACCACCTTGTTGTAGCGTTCACCCTGGGTCACAAGGCCAGACGTGTACTGCTGCTCGATCTCCTGCACCTCGTGCTCGGCCGCGGAGATGAGATCGCCCTTCTGCATCGGCACCAGCATATCGTCGACCGCGATCGAGATGCCGGCGCGGGTCGCGTACGAGAAACCCGTATACATCAGCTTGTCGGCGAAGATCACCGTCTCGCGCAGGCCGACGCGATGGAAACAGCCGTTGATGAGGCGCGAGATCTCCTTCTTCTTGAGCGGCTTGTTGATGACTTCGAACGGCAGCCCGGCGGGCAGGATCTCCGAGAGCAGCGCGCGGCCGACCGTGGTCGGATAGCGGGTGAGCTTCTCGCGCCGCTCGCCCTGGGCGTCGATTTCCTGTTCGCGGATGCGCACGGCGACTCGGGCCTGCAGGTCGACCTGGTCCGACTCGTAGGCACGCGCCACTTCGGACGTGTTGATGAAGGACATGCCTTCGCCGCGCGCGCCCAACTTCTCCCGCGTCATGTAGTACAGGCCGAGCACGATGTCCTGCGACGGCACGATGATCGGCTCGCCGTTGGCCGGCGAGAGGATGTTGTTGGAGGACAGCATCAGGGTGCGCGCCTCCATCTGCGCCTCCAGCGACAGCGGCACGTGCACCGCCATCTGGTCGCCGTCGAAGTCGGCGTTGAACGCCGCGCACACGAGCGGGTGCAGCTGGATCGCCTTGCCTTCGATCAGCACCGGTTCGAATGCCTGGATGCCGAGGCGGTGCAGGGTCGGCGCGCGGTTCAGCATGACCGGGTGCTCGCGGATCACCTCTTCCAGGATGTCCCACACCTCCGGCACTTCAGCCTCCACCAGGCGCTTGGCGGCCTTGATCGTGGTCGCCATGCCGAGCACTTCCAGCTTGTGGAAGATGAAGGGTTTGAAGAGCTCGAGCGCCATCTTCTTCGGCAGTCCGCACTGGTGCAGCTTGAGCTGCGGGCCGACCACGATCACCGACCGCCCCGAATAGTCGACGCGCTTGCCGAGCAGGTTCTGCCGAAAGCGCCCGCCCTTGCCCTTGATCATGTCGGCGAGCGACTTGAGCGGGCGCTTGTTGGCGCCGGTCATCGCCTTGCCGCGGCGCCCGTTGTCGAGCAGCGAATCCACCGCTTCCTGCAGCATCCGCTTTTCGTTGCGGACGATGATCTCCGGCGCCTTCAGCTCGAGCAGGCGCTTCAGGCGATTGTTGCGGTTGATGACGCGGCGGTAGAGGTCGTTCAGATCCGAAGTCGCGAAACGCCCGCCATCCAGTGGGACCAGCGGCCGCAGCTCGGGCGGCAGCACCGGCAGCACCTCGAGAATCATCCAGTCCGGCTTGATGCCGGACTTCTGGAACGCTTCCAGCACCTTGAGCCGCTTGGCGATCTTCTTGATCTTGGTGTCGGAGGAAGTGGCTTCCAGCTCCTTGCGCAGGCGGTCGATCTCGCGCCTGAGGTCGAGATGCCGCAAGAGCTCGCGGATGCCCTCGGCACCCATCAGCGCGGTGAAGTCGTCGCCATACTCCTCGACCTTGCCGAGATAGTCGTCCTCGGTCAGAAGCTGAGCGCGGTTGAGCGGCGTCATGCCGGCATCGACCACCACGTATGCCTCGAAGTACAGCACGCGCTCGATGTCGCGCAGCGTCATGTCGAGCACCATCCCGAGCCGCGAGGGCAGCGACTTCAGGAACCAGATGTGTGCAACCGGGCTCGCGAGCTCGATGTGACCCATGCGCTCGCGGCGCACCTTCGACAGCGTCACCTCGACGCCGCACTTCTCGCAGATCACGCCGCGGTGCTTGAGCCGCTTGTATTTGCCGCACAGGCACTCGTAATCCTTCACCGGACCGAAGATCTTGGCGCAGAAGAGGCCGTCGCGCTCAGGCTTGAAGGTCCGGTAGTTGATGGTCTCCGGCTTGCGCACTTCGCCGTAGGACCACGAGCGGATCTTCTCCGGCGAGGCGAGCCCGATCTTGATGGCGTCGAACTCCTCTTCCTGAGTGACCTGTTTGAACAAATCGAGCAGTGCTTTCATGTGTTTCTCCGTGAGGCGTTAGGCGTTAGGCGCGAGGAGAGGGAAGGTTTTCCGCCCCACCCCTCACCCCTCACCCCTCACACGTCATCAATACCGTTCCAGATCGATGTCGATCGCGAGCGAACGGATCTCCTTCACCAGCACGTTGAAGGATTCCGGCATGCCGGCGTCGATCTTGTGCTCACCTTTCACGATGTTCTCGTACACCTTCGTGCGCCCGGTCACGTCGTCCGACTTGACGGTCAGCATCTCCTGCAGCGTGTACGACGCGCCGTACGCTTCGAGCGCCCACACCTCCATCTCGCCGAAGCGCTGACCGCCGAATTGCGCCTTGCCGCCGAGCGGCTGCTGGGTGACGAGGCTGTACGGTCCGGTGGAGCGCGCGTGCATCTTGTCGTCCACCAGGTGGTGCAGCTTCAACATGTGCATGTAGCCCACAGTCACCGGCCGGTCGAAGGTATCGCCGGTGCGGCCGTCGTACAGGTGGATCTGTCCCGAGCGCGGCAGGCCGGCAAGCTCGAGCATGGCCTTGATCTCCTCCTCGGTCGCACCGTCGAACACCGGCGTGGCGAAGGGAACACCCCGCTCGAGGTGCTGGCTGAGGTCGATCACCTCCGCGTCACTGAGCGCATCGATGTCCTCGGCCTTGCCGCTCGAGTTGTAGATGAGTCCCAGTGCCTTGCGCAGATCGGCGATCTGCGCCTGCGCCTTCAGCATCTGCCCGATCTTCTGACCCAAGCCCTTCGCCGCCCAGCCGAGATGCGTTTCCAGGATCTGCCCAACGTTCATCCGCGACGGCACGCCGAGCGGGTTCAGCACCACGTCCATCGGCACGCCGTCTGCGGTATAGGGCATGTCCTCGACCGGGACGATCTTGGAAATGACGCCCTTGTTGCCGTGGCGGCCGGCCATCTTGTCGCCGGGCTGAAGGCGGCGCTTCACCGCCAGGTAGACCTTGACCATCTTCTGCACGCCGGGCGGCAGCTCGTCGCCCTGGGTGAGCTTCTTCTTCTTCGCTTCGAAGGCGATGTCGAACTCGACGCGCTTCTGACTGAGGCTCTCCATCAGCTGCTCGAGCTGATGCGCCGCGTCCTCGGCTGCAAGCCGGATGTCGAACCAGCCGTGGCGCTCGACTTCCATGAGATAGGCCTTCGTGATCTTGGTGCCCTTGGCGAGCTTCTTCGGTCCGCCGTTGGCGATCTTGCCCACGAGCAGGCGCTCGATACGCAGGAAGGTGTCGTCTTCGACGATTCGGAACTGGTCGGCAAGATCCTTCTTGTAGCGTTTCAGCTCGTCATCGATGATCTGCTGGGCGCGCTTGTCACGCTCGATGCCCTCGCGCGTGAAGACCTGCACGTCGATGACCGTTCCCGACATGCCCGAGGGCACGCGCAGCGACGTGTCCTTCACGTCGGACGCCTTCTCGCCGAAAATGGCGCGCAGCAGCTTTTCCTCCGGGGTGAGCTGGGTTTCGCCCTTCGGCGTGACCTTGCCTACCAGCACGTCGCCGGCTTCCACCTCGGCACCGATGTAGACGATACCTGATTCGTCGAGCCGCGACAGCTGCGCTTCGGAGAGATTGGAGATGTCGCGGGTGATTTCCTCCGGCCCGAGCTTGGTATCGCGTGCCACGACCGAGAGCTCCTCGATGTGGATCGAGGTGAAGCGGTCGTCGGCTACGACGCGCTCGGAGATCAGGATCGAGTCCTCGAAGTTGTAGCCGTTCCACGGCATGAACGCGACCAGCAGATTCTGGCCGAGCGCGAGCTCGCCCATGTCGGTGGAGGCGCCATCTGCAATCACGTCCTCCTTCGCGATCACATCACCCACCTTCACGAGCGGCCGCTGATTGATGTCGGTGTTCTGGTTGGAGCGCGTGTACTTGACCAGGTTGTAGATATCGACACCCACCTCGCCGGCCACCGTCTCTTCGTCGTGCACCCGCACCACGATGCGCCCCGCGTCGACATAGTCGACCACGCCGCCGCGGCGCGCCTGCACCGCAGTGCCCGAATCGACCGCCACGGTGCGCTCGATGCCGGTGCCGACCAGGGGCTTTTCCGGCCGCAGGCAGGGCACCGCCTGGCGCTGCATGTTCGAACCCATCAGGGCGCGATTCGCGTCGTCGTGCTCGAGGAACGGGATGAGCGAGGCGGCCACGGAGACGATCTGCGACGGCGCCACGTCCATGTACTGGACCCGGTCCGGGGCGGACAGCGCAAATTCGTTGTGGTGGCGGCAGGAAACCATTTCATCGACGAACGCACCCGTCTGGGTCAGCGCGGCGTTCGCCTGCGCGATGACGTACTTGCCTTCCTCGATCGCCGAGAGGAACTCGATCTCGTCGGTGACGAGCCCGTCCTGCACCTTGCGGTACGGCGTCTCGAGGAAGCCGTATTCGTTGGTGCGGGCGTAGAGCGCGAGCGAGTTGATGAGGCCGATGTTCGGACCTTCCGGCGTCTCGATCGGGCACACGCGGCCGTAGTGCGTGGGGTGCACGTCGCGCACCTCGAAGCCGGCGCGCTCCCGCGTCAGACCCCCCGGACCCAGCGCCGAGACGCGACGCTTGTGGGTGATCTCGGAGAGCGGGTTGGTCTGGTCCATGAACTGCGACAGCTGGGAGGAGCCAAAGAACTCCTTGATCGCCGCCGACACCGGCTTCGCGTTGATAAGATCGTGCGGCATCAGGTTTTCCGACTCCGCCTGCGACAGGCGTTCCCGCACCGCGCGCTCGACCCGCACCAGACCCGCCCGGAACTGGTTCTCCGCCAGCTCGCCCACGGAGCGCACGCGGCGATTGCCGAGGTGATCGATGTCGTCGATCTCGCCCCGCCCGTTGCGCAGCTCAACGAGGATCCTGATCACGGCCACGATGTCCTCTTTCGACAACGTGGCGGCACCGGTCAACTCCTCGCGACCCACGCGGCGGTTGAACTTCATCCGGCCGACCGCGGAGAGGTCGTAGCGCTCCTCGGAGAAGAACAGTCCCTGGAAGAGCTGCTTCACCGCCTCCTCGGTGGGCGGCTCGCCCGGCCGCATCATGCGGTAGATGGCGACCTGCGCCGCCATGTCGTCGGCGCTTTCGTCGATGCGCAGCGTCTGCGAAATGAAGGGGCCCTGGTCGAGGTCGTTGGTGTACAGCGTCTGGACCTCCGGCACACCCGATTCACGCAGCCGCTTGAGCACCTCGTCGGTGATCTCGTCATTGGCGCGGGCGATCATCTCGCCGCTGTCTTTGTCGATCACATGGCGCGCCAACACGCGGCCGAGGACGAAATCCGACGCCACCGCCACGCGCTTCAATCCGGCCTTCTCCATCTCGCGGATGTGCTTGACCGTGATGCGCTTGTCCTTGGGCACGATCACCTGCCCGCTGGCGACGATATCGAAGCGCGCGATGTCCCCGCGCAGGCGCTCCGGCACGATCTCGAACTCCATCTCGCCGCGCGCGAAGTGGAAGGTGTCGAACACGAAGAACTCCTTCAGGATCGCCTCGGGCGTGTAGCCGATAGCCTTCAGCAGCGTGGTCACCGGCATCTTGCGCCGGCGGTCGACGCGGAAGTAGAGGTAGTCCTTGGGATCGAACTCGAAATCGAGCCACGATCCGCGATACGGAATCACGCGCGCCGAGAACAGGAGCTTGCCCGAGCTGTGGGTCTTGCCGCGGTCATGCTCGAAGAACACCCCGGGTGAGCGGTGGAGCTGCGACACGATGACGCGCTCGGTGCCGTTGATGATGAAGGATCCCGTGCTCGTCATGAGCGGGATTTCGCCCATGTAGACTTCCTGCTCCTTCACCTCCTTCACGGTCGGCTTGGACGCCTCCCGGTCCATGATGGTGAGCCGCACCCGCGCCCGCAGCGGCGAAGCGAAAGTAAGGCCGCGCTGCTGGCACTCCTTCACGTCGAACGGCGGCGTACCGAGGGCATAGCTCACGAAATCCAGACGTGCGTTCCCGGAGTGGCTCGAGATCGGGAAGATCGACGTGAACGCCGCCTGCAATCCGGCGTTCTTGCGCGTGTCCGGCGGCGTTTCCGCCTGCAGGAAAGCGCTGAACGAGTCGATCTGGGTTGCCAGCAGAAACGGCACCGGCAGGACGCTGGCACGTTTGGCGAAGCTCTTGCGGATGCGCTTTCTCTCGGTGAACGAGTACGTCATGAGGTTACTCCACAGCACTGGCACGAAGGGCAAAACTCGGAGACAGGCGCCGCAGCGTCACACCCCTGAGAGGGTATGACGCGCCAAAGATTCCGCATCGCGGCGGCAACGCGGGGGCCCGCGGCGTCAGGCGCCTGCACTTTTCGCAACACTGTCCCTAGAAGCGGAAAAAGGCTGGCGGTCGCCCGCCAGCCTGCAACGATGCCATGAGGCTTTACTTGATCTCGCAAGTGGCGCCGGCATCCGTGAGCTGTTTGGCGACGGCGTCGGCGTCGGCCTTCGACACGCCTTCCTTCACGGGCTTGGGCGCGCCGTCCACGAGATCCTTTGCTTCCTTGAGGCCAAGCCCGGTGATGGCACGTACCACCTTGATGGTGTTGACCTTGTTCTCGCCGGCGCCGGTGAGCACGACCGTGAACTCGGTCTTCTCCTCGGCCGCCGGCGCCGCGGCACCGGCCGCGGGTGCGGCCACGGCGACCGCGGCAGCAGCCGCGGAGACGCCGAATTTTTCTTCCATCTCCTTGATGAGCCCGGACAGCTCGAGCACGGTCATGTTGGCGATGGCGTCCAGAATGTCAGCTTTGGCAACAGCCATTTTCTACTCCTGATTCGAAAGTCGTGACGGGATCGGTAAGGAAAAGGGCACGGGCGACGCAGCTAAGATGCTTCTTTGGCATCTCGCACTGCGGCGAGAGTCCGAACCAGGCGCGAAGGCACCTCGTTCAGCGTCCGCACGAACTGCGCGACAGGCGCCTGCATGGTGCCCAGCAGCTTGGCGAGCAGCGCCTCGCGGCTCGGCAGCGTGGCGAGACTCGCCACATCCTTCGAGGACATGACGTAGTTCGCCATCGCGCCGCCCTTGATGGCGAGCTTCTCGTTGCCCTTGGCGAATTCATGCAGCACTTTCGCCAACGCCACGGGATCGCTCGACATGCCGTACGCGAGCGGACCCACCATCTGGTCGGCCAGCTCCGCAAACGGTGTATCGGCGACCGCGCGGCGCGCCAGCGTGTTCTTCACGACGCGGAAGTAGACTCCCGCGCCTCGTGCACGCTTACGCAGTTCGGTCATCTGACCCACTTCCAGACCGCGGTTCTCGGCCAGCACGATCGCCTGGGCGCGCGCCACTTCGGCGCTTACCTCGGTGACGACCGCCTTCTTGTCTTCAAGATTGAGACCCAAGGTCCACCCTCCAGTTAACGGGAATCCTCTTCCGCCGCACCCGCGGGCGCGATAGTCGAGGCTCCCGGTTCAACCACAGCGACCTCGAAGCCAGGAGTCATTCCAAGCCTGCACAGGGTTCGCCGTCTGCGCTGGGTACCGCTTCCGAACGTTCGACAGATCATGCGCTGCCGCTCGCTCAGGACAGTGATTAAGTCCGGCGCCAACTGTTCGCCGCACCCCAGCGGTCTTTGACAACCCCGACCCCGTACCAGCGGTCGGGCCCAAAGTTCAAACTCGCCACGCGCTTCTCGCACGCAGCCCCTTCATTCCTCACGCTGTGAGCGTTGCCTGATCCACGCGCACGCCGGCGCCCATCGTGCTCGCCACGGAGATCTTCCGCACGTAAACGCCCTTCGAGCTCGCCGGTTTTGCCTTGTTCAGGGCATCGACCAACGCCACCAGATTCTCCCGCAGGGATTCGACCGGGAACGACGCCCGACCGATGCTGCAATGGATGATGCCGCCCTTGTCCGTGCGGTATTGCACCTGGCCGGCCTTGGCATTCTTCACCGCCTGCACCACGTCCTGGGTCACGGTGCCCACTTTCGGATTGGGCATGAGACCGCGCGGACCGAGGATCTGACCAAGTCCGCCCACCACGCGCATGGCATCCGGCGATGCAATGACGACGTCGAACTCCATGAAGCCGCCCTTCACCTTCTCGGCGAGGTCTTCGAAGCCGACGATGTCGGCGCCGGCGGCAAGCGCGTCCTTGGCCTTGTCGCCCTGCGCGAACACCGCCACGCGCTTGGTCTTGCCGGTGCCCTTCGGCAGCACCACCGAGCCGCGCACCTGCTGGTCGGACTTCTTGGCGTCGACACCCAGGTTCACCGCCACATCGACGGACTCGTCGAATTTGGCAGTCGCATTGCGCTTGACGAGATCGAGTGCCTCCGCCAGCGGATAGGATTTCGCGCGCTCGACCGTTCCGCGCAGCAGCTTGTAACGCTTCGAATCATGTGCCATGTCACACGCCCTCCACTTCGATACCCATGCTGCGGGCGCTGCCGGCGATGGTGCGCACCGCGGCATCGAGATCGGCGGCGGTCAGGTCCGGCGTCTTGGTCCGGGCGATGTCCTCGACCTGACTGCGCGTGAGCTTGCCCACCTTGTCGAGGTGCGGCTTGGGGCTGCCCTTGTCGATCTTCGCCGCCTTCTTGATGAGCACCGACGCCGGCGGCGTCTTCATCACGAAGGTGAAGCTCTTGTCCTGGTAGGCCGTGATCACCACCGGCACCGGCAGACCCACTTCCATGCCTTGGGTCTGGGCATTGAAGGCCTTGCAGAACTCCATGATGTTGAGGCCGCGCTGACCCAGTGCGGGCCCGATGGGCGGACTCGGATTCGCCTTGCCCGCCGGAACCTGAAGCTTGATGAAGCCGACGATTTTCTTTGCCACGCTCTATGCTCCTTCAGCGGGTGCAAGCGGATGCGTCCTGCATCCTCCCCGTCCTTTCGGCAGCGTCACCGCTGCCACACCGGGGTCAGGCCTTCTCGACCTGACCGAAATCGAGCTCGACCGGGGTCGAGCGCCCGAAGATCGTCACTGACACCCGTATCTTGCTCTTGTCGTAGTTCACGTCCTCGACCGAGCCGTGAAAATCGGTGAATGGGCCTTCCTTGACCCGGACCACTTCGCCCACCTCGAACAGCACCTTCGGCTTCGGCTTCTCCACCCCCTCCTGGATCTGGTTCAGGATGTTCTGCACTTCCTTCGCCGAGATCGGGGTCGGCTTGGTCGCAGTGCCGCCGACGAACCCCGTCACCTTGGGGGTGTTCTTGACCAGGTGCCAGCTGTCGTCGGTCATCTCCATTTCGACCAGCACGTAACCCGGGAAGAACTTGCGCTCACTGATGGATTTCTGGCCGCCCTTCATTTCCACCACTTCCTCGACCGGCACCAGAATCTGACCGAACTGCTCCTGCATGCCAGCGCGCTGGATGCGCTCGAGCAGGGTTCGTTGCACGCTCTTCTCGAAGCCGGAATAGGCGTGCACCACGTACCATCGCTTGCTCATCAGTCGCGACCCATGATCAGTTTCACCAGCCACAAGAGCGTTGCATCCACGAGCCACAGGAAAAGCGCCATCAAGAGGATGAACAGGAACACGAGCCCCGTCGTCTGCAAGGTTTCCTTGCGCGTCGGCCACACGACCTTCTTGGTCTCGGCGACCGACTCCTGCGCGAAGGCGAAGAGCTGCTTGCCGGGAGCCGACGTCCATGCCACGCCGGACGCCGCGATCAGTCCGACCACGACCGAGCCCGCGCGCACGATGGTGGCACTGTCCTTCAGGTAGTAGTAGCCGACGAGTCCAGCCACTACCAGCAGTGCCGCACACGTGAGCTTGATTTTGTCAGCCATGATGGGCGTAAGGGGCAGGCCAAGAGGGTCTCGAACCCCCAACCTTCGGTTTTGGAGACCGACGCTCTACCAATTGAGCTATTGGCCTGTTGACCAGGAGAAGGCGGGAACTCAGACGGCAATAGGGCGCAATTCGCCCCCGTGCCCGCCGCGAGTACGGCCGCCCTCGCGTCTCTATTACTCGATCACTTTGGCGACGACGCCGGCGCCGACGGTGCGTCCGCCCTCGCGGATGGCAAAGCGCAGCCCCTCTTCCATCGCAATGGGCGCGATCAGACTCACCGTGATCGACACGTTGTCCCCAGGCATCACCATCTCCGTGCCCGCAGGCAACTCGATCGACCCCGTCACGTCGGTCGTCCGAAAATAAAACTGCGGCCGATATCCATTGAAAAACGGCGTGTGCCGCCCCCCCTCGTCCTTCGACAGCACGTAGATCTCCGCCGTGAACTTGGTGTGCGGCGTGATCGACCCAGGCCGCGCCAGCACCTGACCGCGCTCCACTTCCTCGCGCTTCGTCCCCCGCAACAGCACCCCGATGTTGTCCCCCGCCTGCCCCTGATCCAGAAGCTTCCTGAACATCTCCACCCCGGTGCACACGGTCTTCACCGTCGGCCTCAGGCCCACGATCTCGATCTCTTCTCCCACCTTGACGATCCCGCGCTCCACTCGGCCCGTCACCACCGTGCCACGTCCCGAGATCGAGAACACGTCTTCCACCGGCATCAGAAACGGCCCGTCCACCGCACGCTTGGGCTCCGGTATGTAGCTGTCCAAGGCGTCCGCCAGCTTCAGAATCGACCCCACCCCCTGGTCGCTGTCCTCGCCTTCCAAGGCCTTCAGCGCGCTGCCGATCACTATGGGGGTGTCATCCCCCGGAAACTCGTACTTGGAGAGCAGCTCGCGCACTTCCATCTCCACCAGCTCCAGGAGCTCCGCATCGTCGACCATGTCCGCCTTGTTCATGTACACAACGATGTACGGCACCCCCACCTGGCGCGCCAGCAGGATGTGCTCGCGCGTCTGCGGCATCGGACCGTCGGCCGCGCTCACCACCAGGATCGCCCCGTCCATCTGCGCCGCGCCCGTGATCATGTTCTTGATGTAGTCCGCGTGCCCCGGACAGTCCACGTGCGCATAGTGCCGCTTACTCGTCTCGTATTCCACGTGCGCCGTGTTGATCGTGATCCCGCGCGCCTTCTCCTCCGGCGCCGCGTCAATCTGATCGTACCCCTTCGCCTCCCCACCAAACTTCTTCGACAACACGTGCGTGATCGCCGCCGTCAGCGTCGTCTTCCCATGGTCCACGTGCCCAATCGTCCCTACATTCACGTGCGGCTTCGTCCGCTCAAACTTGCCCTTCGCCATG
>JAEUMX010000251.1 GCA_016791285.1 Burkholderiales bacterium | reverse complement strand
CATGGACATGCGGACCTACATGCAGGGTGTCGGCAAGGCGGCGCGAGTCGCCTCCCGCGCGATGGCGAAGGCGCAGACGCAAGCGAAGGACCGCGCACTCCTCGTCATGGCGGACGCGATCGCCCGGGACGAAGCAAGACTGCTCGCGGCGAACGCGGAAGACCTCGCGGCAGCGCAGGCGCAGGGGCTCGAAGCGGCGTTGCTCGACCGCCTGACGCTGTCGGCGAAGGGCGTGCAGAGCATGGCCGACGGCCTGCGCCAGATCGCCGCCCTGCGCGATCCGGTGGGAGAGATCACGCAGATGAGCTTCCGGCCCTCCGGCATCCAGGTCGGCCGCATGCGCGTGCCGCTCGGCGTGATCGGCATCATCTACGAGGCGCGCCCGAACGTCACCGCTGATGCGGCGGGGCTCTGCCTCAAGGCGGGCAACGCGACCATCCTGCGCGGCGGCTCGGAGGCCATACGCTCGAACCAAGCGATCGCCGCGTGCGTCCACGAGGGCCTGCGCGCGGCCGATCTGCCGGACACCGCGGTGCAGGTGGTCGAGACGACGGATCGCGCGGCCGTGGGCGAGCTCCTGCGCATGGACGAATACGTCGACGTGATCGTGCCGCGCGGCGGCAGGGGGCTTATCGAGCGCATGATCGCGGAGTCGCGCATCCCGATGATCAAGCACCTGGACGGCGTGTGCCACGTCTATCTCGACGACCACGCCGACATCGAAAAGGCGATCCGCATCGCCGACAACGCCAAGACCCAGCGCTACGGAACCTGCAACACGATGGAGACGCTGCTCGTCCATCGCCGCATCGCGCCCGTCCTCCTGCCGCGGCTGGCGGCGATCTATCTCGCGAAGGGGGTCGAGCTGAGAGGCTGCGAAGCGTCGTGCGCGCTGGTGGCGGAGATGAAGCCCGCGACCGAGGACGACTGGTACACCGAATACCTGGCGCCGATCCTGGCCGTGCGGGTGGTGGACGATCTCGAGCAGGCGATCGAGCACATCACCGTTTACGGCTCAGGGCACACCGACGCCATCGTCACCGAGGATCTCGGTCGCGCCCGCCGCTTCCTGCGCGAGGTGGACTCGAGCTCGGTGATGGTGAACGCGTCCACCCGCTTCGCCGACGGCTTCGAGTACGGGCTCGGCGCGGAGATCGGCATCTCCACCGACAAGATCCACGCGCGTGGACCGGTCGGGCTGGAAGGGCTCACGTCGCTCAAGTTCGTGGTGATCGGCGACGGTCAGGTCAGGGCGTAGGCGGCCAGGGATCCGCCACTGCGCGGTTCGAACTTTCCTTCGCGCCCGTCGGTCGCAGTGAGGTTCTGCTACGGAGGTGATCATGGGTCGACTCGGTTGGACCACCCTGCTCGCGATGATCCCGGCCACGTTGCACGCTGGCGGCGACAACCATGATCCGAGCTACATCGCGCACATCAGCCTGTTCGTCGTGAAGGTCCACGCGCATTCCGCGCAAGGGAAGACCGCTCTGGGCTCGGGCGTGATGGTCGGCCCCGGCGAAGTGGCGACGAACTGCCACGTCACCCGCAACGCGGATTCGATCGTCGTGCGCAAGGGCGGGATCTGGCTCACCGTGCAGTCGCAGCGCGCGAACCTGGGCCGCGACCTTTGTCTCCTCACCGTGCCCGTCACGCCCGCGATCCCCACCGCCCCGCTGCGCAGCGCGAGCGACGTGGCCCCGGGCCAGCCCGTCTACGCAGTCGGCTTCCCGGGCGGTGCCGGGTCCATGTTCGCGAACGGCAGAATCCATAGCCTGCACGGGTTCGATGGCGCCCGCGTGATCGAGACCACGACGGGCTTCAACCTGGGCGCGAGCGGCGGCGCGCTCTTCGACGAGTCGGGTCGACTCCTCGGTCTCACCACGTTTCGTGCGCGCGGCAGCCGCGACTACCACTTCTACGCGATCCCGTCGGATTGGCTCGACGACGTGCGCCGGCAGTCGCCGCAGGCCGTCGCGCCGCTGGACGCGGCGTTGCAGCCCTTCTGGAGCGAAGCGCGCACGCGGCAGCCCTACTTCCTGCAGGCCGTACCGCTGGAATCGGAAGAAGACTGGGAAGGATTGCGGCGGGTGGCCGCGCAATGGTCACGGGACGACCCGAACGACGCCGACGCGTGGTATTTCCTTGCGCGCGCCCAATCCAGGCTCGACCGCCCGGATGAAGCCGTGCCCGCATTGCAGCGCGCGATTCGCCTGAATCCCGAATTTGGCCGTGCGTGGTTCGAGCTTGGGTTGCTCTACGCCCGGCTCGGCCGCACCGACGACGTCGAGCTGGTGCGGGTGTCCCTCATGTCACTGGATGAGGAGCTGGAACAGGAGCTCAGCGGCGCACTCGGCGGCATCTGATTCCAACCGGACGCATCAGTCGAGCACGTTCGCCTGTTCGGAGATGCGAATCATGCGCTGGGCCTCGGTCACCCACACGATGCCATCGCCCCGCTGGCCCGTGGAAGACACCTCGACCAGCACCTGCAGGATGCCTTCGACCATGTGATCGGGTGCCACGATTTCGATGCGCACCTTGGGGCTGAATTCGGTGAGCTCCTCGCGGATGGTTACCCGCTCATGCTCCAGCGAGCGGCTGCACCCCTCGACCTTGGTGATCGTCATTCCCGGGAAGTCCTTCACGTGACGGAAGGCCCGGCGTATCTTGGGCAGCCGGGACGGCTGCACCACGGCCTTGATCTCCTTCATGAACGGTTCTCCTTGTCTCCTGGCTCCCTTACGCCTCGATTTTTTCCTCTTCGAACCACCCGTAGACCGCGGGCAGCACGACCAACGTCAGCAGCGTCGACGTGATCAGCCCGCCGATCACCACCACCGCCAGCGGCCGCTGCACCTCCGACCCCGGCCCGGTCGCGAACAGAAACGGGATCAGCCCCAGCATCGCCACGGTGGCCGTCATCAGCACCGGCCGCAAGCGATGCGTGCAGCCCTGCACGATCGCCGCCCGCTGCGCCATCCCCTCCTCGCGCAGACTGCGGATGTACGTCACCAGCACGACGCCGTTCAGCACCGCAATGCCCCAGAGCGTGATGAAGCCCACCGAGGCCGGCACGGACAAGTACTCGCCGGTGCCGAGCAAGGCGAAGATGCCTCCAATCGAGGCGAACGGCAACACCAGGATGATGATCGTGGCGTAGCGCACCGAATTGAACAGCAGAAACAGCAGGAAGAAGATCGCCCCGATGGTGATCGGGATGATGATCGCCAGCCGCCGGGTGGCGCGCTGCAGATTCTCGAACTGCCCGCCCCACGAGAAGTAATAGCCCTCGGGCAGCTCGATCTGCTTTGCCGCGGCCGCCTGCAACTCCGCCACGAAGCCGCCCAGGTCGCGCCCGTGCACGTTGGCGCCCACGACGATGCGGCGCTTTGCCGTCTCGCGGCTCACCTGGGCCGGTCCCTCCACGAGCTCGATCCTGGCGAGATCCTTGAGCGGAATGAGCGCGCCGTTGGGCGAGCGCACGAGGATCTGCGCAATCTTGTCGGCGTTGTTGCGAAACTCGGGCGGGAAGCGGACCGCGGCGGAAAACCGCCGCTCGCCCTCGTAGACCTCGGTCGCGACCCGCCCCCGGATCGCGATCTCGATGATGTCGTTGATGTCGGCGACGTTGATGCCGTGACGGGCGATCGCCTTGCGGTCGATCTGGATGGTGAGATATTGCTGGCCGCTCACGCGCTCGAGGCGGATGTCGGAGGCTCCCCGGATCGTGCCGAGCAGTTGCACCACCTCGTCCGCCTTCTCCTTCAGCACCTCGATGTCGTCGCCGAAAATCTTGATCGCAATGTCGGAGCGGACCCCCGTGACGAGCTCGTCGACCCGGTCGGAAATCGGCTGTGCCATGACGATCTGAACGCCCGGGAGCGCCTGAAGTTTCTCGCGGATCGCCGCGGCGACGTCGTTCTGGTCCCAGCCCGGCGGCAGCTCCGAGTCGAGCTTGACCGTCGCGATCGGTGTCGACTCGTTTTCCGGCTGCGGATCGGTCGGGTTCTCGCTGCGACCGAGCTGCGAGACGACCATCGCAACGCCTGGCACCTCCTTCACGAGGCGCATGGCTTCGGTTTCGAGCTCGATCGATTCTTCGAGCGACATGTTGGTCACCCGATTGACCCCGGGGACGATCGCCCCTTCCTTCATCTCGGGGATGAACGACGTGCCGAGCAGCGGAAAGGCGGCGATGCTCGCAGCGAGCAGCATCACGCCGCCGAGCACGACCGTGCTCGGGCGCTCCAGCGCCCAGTCCAGCAGGCGCAGATACGGCCCCTTCACGAGCCGGACGAGCCTCGTGTCGTGCTCCGCGCCGCCCTTGAGGAAGTAGGAGCACAAGACCGGCGACAGCGTGAGCGATAGCACGAGCGACACGAACATCGCGATCGCGATCACGTAGGCGAGCGGCGCGAACATCTTCCCTTCCATGCCCTGCAGCGTCATCAGCGGCAGGAAGACGAGGCAGATGATGCCGACACCGAACAGCACCGGCGTGCCGACCTCCACCGCGGCGCGCAGCACCACGAAGGTGCGGCTCTCCCCGCTGTCCTTCGCCTCGCCGAGATGGCGGTAGGTGTTCTCCACCACCACCACGGAGCCGTCGACCATCATGCCGATGGCGATCGCCAGCCCGCCGAGCGACATCAGGTTCGCCGAGAGCTCGTACTCGTTCATGACCAGAAAGGTGACGAGCGGCGTCACGATCAGGGTGGCGACGACGATCAGACTCGATCGCAGATCGCCGAGGAAGAGGAAGAGCACGATGACGACCAGCACGATGCCCTCGATCAGGACCTTGGTCACGGTCCAGATCGCGGCGTTCACGAGATCGGTACGGTCGTAGTAGGGAACGATCTTGAGCCCGTTCGGGAGCATCCCCTTGTCGTTGATCTCCTTGACCCGCTGCTTGACGCGGCCGACGATTTCCTTCGCGTTGCCGCCGCGAATCATCAGCACGATACCGCCGACCGACTCGGTGTCGCCGTTCTTGATGACCGCGCCGAAGCGCACGGCGTGGCCGAACGACACCTGCGCCACGTCGCGCACGAAGACCGGCGTTTCGTCCCGCTCCTTCAGCACGATGCTCGCGATGTCGTCGAGTGAGGCGATGAGACCGATGCCGCGCACGAGATACTGCTCGGCGTCCCGGCGCAGCACGCCGCCGCCTGCATTCGCGTTGTTGTTGGCGAGCGCCGTATAGACGTCCTTGGGCGTGACGCCATAGTGCCGCAGCCGATCCGGATCGACGAGCACTTGATACTGTTTCTCGAGCCCGCCGATGGAGTTCACGTCGGCGACGCCGGGAATGCCGCGCAGCAGCGGTCGCACGACCCAGTCCTGGATCGTGCGCCGCTCGGTGAGGGCGGACTTGCCGTCGTCGGGCCGCTCGAGCGTGTACTGGTACACCTCGCCGAGCCCGGTGGACACCGGCCCCAGCACCGGCTTGACCCCCGGCGGCAAGTGGTCGCCGACCTCCAGCAGGCGCTCCATCACGAGCTGCCGCGCGAAGTACACATCCGTGTCGTCGGTGAAGACGAGCGTGATCTGCGACAGCGCATTGCGGTTGACCGAGCGCATTTCGGTCAAGCCCGGCAATCCCGTCATCGCGATCTCGAGCGGCACGGTGACGAAACGCTCCACCTCCACCGGGGAGCGCCCAGGCGCTTCGGCGGCGATCTGCACCTGGATGTTGGTCACGTCGGGAAAGGCGTCGACCGCGATCCGCCGCAGCCCGTCGATGCCCGCCACGACGAGTCCCAGCGCGACGACGACCACGACGATCCGCTGCTTGAGCGCGGCTCGGATGAGCGCTTCGATCATGTGTCAGCCCAGCAGCCTGCGCTTGCGCTCGTTGTTGAGGTGGAAGGCCCCGTCGAGGACGATCGCATCGCCTTCCGCGAGGCCCTCCTCGACCACCACCACCTTTCCGCTCTCCTGGCCGAGCGCGACCGGCACCAGCCGAAACTCGTGGTCACCGATGCGCGCGAAGACGTGGTCGCGGTTCGATTCGCGCACCACGGCCGTGATGGGCACGACGAGCTTCTTCTGCGGGATACCCCAGATGAGCAGATTGGCGAGCATGTCGGGCTTGATGTCCCGGTCGGAATTGAGCACGTCGCTGCGCACCTGCACGGTCCGCGTCTCCGGATTCACGGTCGAGCTCATGAAGATGATCTTGCCGGTGACCCGGCGCCCGGGCAGCGCGGGCAACTCGATGCGCACTTCCTCTCCCATCTCGACCAAGTGGGCCTGCTGCTCCGGTACCTCGCCCTGGATCCAGACATGCTCGAGATCCGCCACCGTGTACAACGCATCGGCGGGCTGCACCACCTGACCCTGGTTGATCTGGCGGTCGATCACCGTGCCGGACATGGTCGCGATGACGCTCGCGACCGAGTCGATCTCGCGCGTGCGGCCAACGGTGTCGATCGCCTTGGGCGACATGCCCATGAGCCGCAACTGATCGCGCGCCGCCTTCATCGCCACCTGCGCCGAAAAGAGCTCGTTCTCGCGGCGCTGCAGCTCGGCGCTGCCGATCACGTCGGCCGCGAGCAGTTGTTTGGCCCGCTCCACCGCGCGCGTCTTGAGCTCGACGTCCGCCACGGACGTGAGAAACTGCATCTGGCCGCTGGCAAGCTCGGCGCTGTTCAACGTGGCGAGCGTCTGCCCGGCCTTCACCTCGTCGCCGCGAAACGCGAGCACCTTGGTGATCCGCCCTGTCACCGAGGAGCCGATGCGCGCGACGCGGCGATCGTCGAGTCCGACGCTGCCGGGCACACGCAGCTCCTGGCTCACCTCCTCCTGACCTACGGTGCCGAGCTTGAGTCGCGCCGCCAGCGCCTCGTCGGCGACGATGACGTTCGGGTCGATGGGCGCCGCGGCGGCCGCCTTCTGCACTTCCTTTTTCTCGCCGCAGCCGGCGAGCACCACGGCGAGAGTCAGTACCAGACCGAGGGCTTGCAAGCGCTTCATCGAGAGATCCCGGATGTGAGGTAATCGCGCCCTGCGAGCCGCTCGATCTCGATGACCGAGTAGGCGAGCTCGTAGCGGGCGTTCAGATAGTCCTGGCGCACCGCGCGGAACGTGCGCTGGGCGTCGAGGTATTCGAGGATGCCGCGCTCGCCGAACCGATAGGCAGCCTCGGCCGCCTCGAGGGTACGCTGCGCCCGCTCGAGCAGGCCGCCCTCGAAGGTCTCGACCTGCTGGCGTGCCACGACGAAGCGGCCGTACGCCGCGTCGAGCTCGCGCGTGAGCGCAAGCTCGCGCGCCCGCAATTGCGCGTCCGCCACCTTGGCCTCGGCCAGCGCCTCCGCGATCTGCCCCTCACGCCGATTGAAGAGCGGGATCGGCAGCGTGAGACCGAGGCGCGTCACTTCCTTGTCCGGTTCCTGAAGATAACCAGCCTGCAGGGTCGGCGCGGGCAGGCGCAGATCGCGCTCGAGCTGCAGGCGGTTGCGCGCCCGTTCCTGCTCCGCGAGCGCCTGCTGGATCTGCGGATTGTCACGTGTGACCTGCTCGCGCAGGCGCTCCAGGGCTGGCAGCGTCGCGCTGCCGAGGGAGCCGCGCACCGCGTACGCCTCGTCCGGCGCGATGCCGATGAGATTCGCGAGCGCGAGCTTCGCCTGCGTCACCCGCACCGCCGCGGAATCGCGCGCCCGCTGTGCGTTGAGGACCTCGGTCTCCGTACGCACGAGGTCGAGCCGCGGCGACTCGCCGAGCTTGGCGCGCAGCCCGACGCGGTCCCGAATCTCGCCCAGGAGCTTGAGGTCTTCCTCGGCGATGCCGAGCTGCTCCTGTCGCTGCAGCACTTCGTAGAAGTTGCTGTGCACCTGGGCGAAGAGCTGGGCACGAAACGCGGCCGAACCCGCCTCGACTGACCCCAGGTTGGCTTCCGCGGTGCGCCGCCGTGACTCCCGCACCGACGGATACTCGATCGGCTGCGCGATACCGACCCCCCAGGCGGTGCCCGAGGGGGTTCCCGAACCGCCGCGCGGCCGCTGCGGCCCCGCATTGCCTTCGACCGAGGGATTGGGAAACTGCCGCGCGGTGACGATTCCAGCGCGCGCCGCTTCCTCGCGGCCCAGGTTGGCCGACACGCCCGGGTTCATTTCTTCCGCAAGGGCGATCGCATCGTCGAGCGTGATGATGCGCTCCGCTCGCGCGAGCGTCGAGCCGACAGCCCCGCAGAGCAGGACCAGGACGAGGCGCCACGGCGCGCCCCGGCGCGCCGCGTTGGAGGAGCGCGCAAGACGCCTCCTCGCCGCGCCGTGGGGCGCTCGGTCGGGAAAGACCATGAGTGTTTCCGATGAACTTGCGTTGGGACGAAACCGCGAGTGCCGTGCAGGACCAAGCGGATCGATTAGGGCGACGCGTGACGCCTGCTTGGGACAGTCACCCCGCCCGGAGATTCTACCGCACACCTGAGCACGTCAGGTAAAACGAGCCGGTCGATCCGCCGCGACGTGCGTGGACGTTACG
>JAEUMX010000221.1 GCA_016791285.1 Burkholderiales bacterium | reverse complement strand
AATCGACTTCGTCGCCCAGAACGTGACGGCTGGCGACTCCGGCGAATCCGTCTTTCCGCCATACACGATCAAGAGCGTGAGCGGCGTACCCATAGCCATCATCGGCCAGGCGTTTCCCTATACCCCGGTCGCTCATCCCCGCCATTTCGCGCCGGATTGGACCTTCGGCATCCAGGAAGAGAACCTCAAGCGATGGATCGCGGATGCGCGCAAGCGCGGTGCGAAGCTCGTGGTGCTGCTCTCGCACAACGGCATGGACGTCGACCTCAAGCTCGCCCAGCGGGTCGGTGGAATCAATGTCATCCTGGGCGGCCACACCCACGACGCCGTTCCCCAGCCGGTCCTGGTCAAGAATGACCTGGGCTATACCCTCGTCACCAATGCCGGCTCCAACGGCAAGTTCCTGGGCATCCTCGACTTGCAGGTGGACGGTGGGCGCATCACCGGCTACCAGTACCGCCTGGCCCCTGTCTTCTCCAGCCTGCTCGAGCCGGACCGTGAAATGGACGCTCACATCAAGAAGGTGCGCGCCCCCTACGAAAAGCAGCTGCGCGAGCGCCTGGCGACGACCGAGGAACTCCTCTACCGTCGCGACAACTTCAACAGCCCCTTCGACCAAGTGATCCTGAATGCGCTGATGGCAGTCAAAGGAGCGGAGATCGCCCTCTCGCCTGGCTTCCGATGGGGCACCGCGCTGCTGCCTGGCGATCCGATCCACATGGAAGATCTCATGAACCAGACCGCGATCACCTACCCTCAGACCACCCTCAACGAGCTTACCGGCGAGCAGATCAAGTCGATCCTCGAGAACGCCTGCGACAACGTCTTCAACCCCGACCCCTATTATCAGCAGGGCGGCGACATGGTGCGGGTAGGCGGTCTCAAGTACATGTGCGATCCGACCGAAGCGGCGGGAAAGCGGATCACCAACCTGACTCTGAACGGCAAACCGCTCGATGCCGGAAAGAGGTACAAGGTTGCCAGCTGGGCCCCAGCCGCCGAAGGCGCGACGGGCGAACCGGTGTGGGACGTGGTCGGACAACACCTGCGCGCCCAGAAAGTCGTTCGTGGGATGCAGCCCAACTCGCCGACGCTCGTGGGCGTGGCCACCAATGCCGGGTATGCGGCTGAGGACACGGCAACGAGACCTGCCGCAGCGACCGCCCCGGTCAATCAAGTCCCGACCAAGGCACCGGCGAACGCGAAGGCGGTCCCGAAGAAAGGCTGAAGGAAAGCGGTGGTGTCAGCTTCGCCAGATCCCGGCGAAGCGCCTTGAGGGATCAAGCGCCCTGGGCGCCGAGCACTTCCTTCGGCGCGGAGGCTTTTTCCTCGTGATACTCGTCGTCGACGTTGATGTTCCAGATCTCGTCTTTGCTGTCTGAGCCGGACAGGATGGCTTGTACAGCCAGACGGGCAGTCAGCATCGAGTGGTCTTGATTGTTGTAGCGATGCATTCCGTTGCGGCCGACGAGAAAGAGATTTTCGATGGCGTCTGTATACCGCCGCAAGACGTCGAATCGATCGTAGGTACCGAAGTAAGCAGGGTACGCCTTGGGCACGCGGACGACGTGGAAGTCGATCACATCGACGGCATCGATGAGGTCGATCTTCGCGAGTTCGTCGACCGCGAAACGGCCCATGTCGGCGTCGGTCAGACGCCACAGCTCGTCCTCCTCCCTGCAGAAGTACTCGAGACCTAGCCAGATCGTGTCCGGCGAACGGACCATGGCAGGGCTCCAGTTGTTGAAGATCTGCAGCCGACCCAGTTTTACCTCCGGCTCCTGGATGTAGATCCACGTATCGGGAAGCAGATTGGCCGGATGGCCCGGCAGACAGCCACGGTTCGGTCTGAGTTTCTTCACCAATACGCCGACGGTGATGAAGTCCCGATATTGCAACCCCGCGGCAACCTCTCTCACCTGCGGAGGCGCCGGCGGTATCAAGCCGAGGATAAGGTCGCGGACCGGCATGGTGGAGATCACGAAATCGCCGGCGAACTCCACTCGCTCTCCGGCTCGGCTCTCAGCGATCACGCCGACGATGCGGCCGTCTTTTTCCCGCACTTCCTTCACTGTCAATCCGTGGTGAATCTCGCCTCCTGCAGTTCTGATCCTTTCTGCGACCACCTGCCACATCTGCCCGGGACCGAACTTGGGGTAAAGGAATCGCTCGATGAGGCTGGTATTGACCCCTTTTTGGGCCACGCCGTCGCCCGATCCTCGGGCCCACTTGCGCAGGGCGTGACGGATGGCTTTCAGGATGGACAGCCCCTTGATACGCTGGGCGCCCCATTCCGGGCTGATCTCGCGACACGAGACACCCCACACTTTCTCCGTGTATTCCTTGAAGAACGTGCGATACAACTCCTTGCCGAATCGATTGACGAAGAAATCTTCCAAATTGCGCTCGGGCTTGCGCGGGAAGAGCGAGGAGAAGAAATAGCTAAGAGCGATCTTGGTGATTCGCCCTGCGCCCAGATTGCGAATCGTGTTCGCACTGAGCGAGATCGGGTAGTCGAAGAACTTGCGCAGGAAGTAGATGCGCGACAGTCGAGGCCGGATGAGGAGGCGCTCGTCTGCAGGCGGGATGACGCTTAGTCCGTCTTTGGTCTTTTCCGGCGCTACCGGCAGAATGCCCCGCCACCAATCCATCACCCAGTCCGATTTGGAGAAGAACCGGTGGCCACCGATATCCATGCGGTTGCCGTTGTGATTGATGGTGCGAGAGATGCCGCCCACGTCGTCGAGTGATTCGACAACGATGGGTTTGTGGTCGGACCGCCGCAGCAATTCCAGCGCCGCGGTCAGGCCGGCGGGGCCGGCGCCTATGATGAGTACGGACTTGCGCATGGTGTGCTCGGTTGCGGTGATTCCAACGGCCTCGGGATGAAGCGATAAGCCAGAAGAACTGCGCAAAAAGCAACCACCAAGCCAGCAGGAAGGTCGACAAGGTAGTGCCAGCGGGACGCCACCGCCTCGGTGGCGATGAAGGTCACCGGTAAGATGTAGACGAGCCCCAGCCAACGGACGTAGCGAAGCGCAAAATAGAAGAACACAAGCGCGTGGGCGAGGTGCAGGGAAGGCATCGCTGCCAGTGCCGCAACGAAGTAGCTCGTATCGTACTCACCGCCATGGCTCGCTCGCAGGTTTCCTTGAAACGATGCCATCGTCGCCTGGATTGCGGTCGCTTCCGGGTTGTCGCCGGCTTCGTAAACGAACGGCCCCCAGGCTGGAGCAATCGCGTAACTCGCGCCACCCACGACCAACACGAGCGAGACTGCAAGCAGCAGGCGATCGAATCCGCGGCTGTCCGACTGCATGCCGTGAGCGGTGAACGAAACCACGAACATGGCAACGAACACTTCGTGGTAGGCGTGTGGGAACTGGCCGAGAGCGTTCCGATAACCAGCGGCGAGGGCAGACGCAAGGTGGACGAGGGAGCGCAGTCTTTCATCGACCGCCATGTACACGTCGTCGAAAAGGAAAGGATTGATAAGTTGCGCCCAAAGCTTGAGATTGAAATGCACGTAGACGATTAGCGCAAGAGCGCCAATAGCGCGCAGACGATGACCGAGCAGCGCTTCCGCACCGGATCTGGAGAGATGGCGCGCCAGAAGGAAAACGGGCAGCGCCAATGCTGGCAGCAGTGGGCCCAGGTAATGCCGGGCGACGAAGAGAAGTGCATCAAGGGATGGAAAGTAGAACTGCAGGCGAAACAGCTGGGCCGTTCCCGCCGCGAATAGCAAGCTGGCAAACGCGAGCTTCTCCATCGCCGTGAAGTGCTTCATGACGTTTCCAAGACGGTCTTCTTGCTTTCGGAGAACAACAGCCATCGCTTGAGAGAGAAGTTGAAGAACAGTATGAGGAGAGCCGCTTCGGCCCTCGACACCAGATAGTGGAGACCAAGGAAGTCGGTGAAGAAGAACATCAGAAGATTGTTCAGCAGGAGGCCCGCAATCCCGATCAGGGAAAAGACCGCCAACTCGTGGGCCTGATTCTTCAAGGCTCGATAGTCGAAGATCCAGGCGATGCACAAGAGGTAGTTGAACGTAAGTCCGAGGAGGAACGCGATCGAAGCGGAAACGAGATAGTGCAGACCGACATGCTCGGTGAGCAGGAATAGCGCTGCGAAGTCGAGTAGGAACGCGAGACCGCCAGCCAGAACATATTGGCCAAGTTGGCGGGTCACCGGGCTTATCGTCATGGACTTACGCGGTCGAAGGGAATGGGTCTGGAACGGCACGTAGCGGGGCGCAGGCGTACAGATGGTGCACCTCCGCCGACGGCGAAAGGCGTATCGACGCCGCCGGCCTCGCGCCCGTGACCAGTCGTGGCAGCACGACGAAATCGAGGAGCGGGTCGTGACAAACATGGATCAGTCCAGCGAGATTGGTCGATAGCTCGGGAGCCTTGGCGATCGGTGAAGCCAACTTACCGAAATGGGAATCAGGCAGACCGAGCCTTGCCAACCTTGTCAATCGCCGATTCACCTCGAGTGCGGTCTGTCGCGAGAAGATGATGCCGGAAGCTTGCTGTCGGGAACCATAGCTGCCGCGATGCAGGACGAGCCAGAGGATGTGATGGCCCTCGCCCCAATAGACGAGGTGGTCTGACTGAATGATGGCGGCTAGCTCTCGATGTCCTTCTTGCCGGAGATGATCCTCCTCGGCTTGGGCATCGCTGGTACGCTGCCAATGCCCCACGAAGAAGAGCGCAGCGCACCCTACGAGCAGGGCCAACCAGCGACGGCTTGCTGGACGATTCTGGAGCAGCCACCAGGTGCCAAGGAGCAAGGGCGGAAAGATGAACCAGCCACTCTCCTTGCAGATCGCGAAGATGCGATTCACGAACGGGATCTCGGCGGCGCTCGAGGCTGTGACATCCAGAGCAACGGAAGAAAGCAAGACGGTGCAGACGATTCGCTCGCCGATCACAAGGGCTATGACACCCCACGCCAGCGGAACGAGCCATGGTGGCAAGAGCGGCTCGAGCCCATAGCCATGTCGTGCGACGAGAAGCGCCGACAACAGCGCTGCACCGACCAGCGCTGTACTGTCGCCCGCAGATGCGCATGCCGCCAGCGCGCCAAGGAGGAGCCGGCTGTAAGGCGAGGCCGCCCAAGTCTCTTGTACCAGGAACATGCCCGCCGCTACGGCAAGCACCTTTGTCAGCCAAAGCACCCGCCACGGCTGCATCTGAACCAGCAGCACACCGGGCCAGTACACCGTCAGGACCGAGAGTCCCATACCCACGGCAAGTACACCGAAAGCGCACCACCACAGACGGCGCCCCTCTCGCGACACGAGGGCAGCAGTCGCGATCAGCAAGGCGAGAAGAAGGGGTTCGGCATATTCGTCGGCGCCCCACTGGTCGAGGAAAACGAAAGGGCTGCGCTCCATCGATAGCGCCAACCATTGGTGATCCATCGTGGTCGTCAGATTCTGAAAGGGTGGGACTTCCACTGACCTCAGAATCACGAGACTCGCAAGTCCCGCCATGGCGGCAAACAGTTGTTGGCGTGCTCGTAACCCGAAGAAGAACAGGAACAGTGCGGCGGGAAACGCCATCACCGGGTGCATCGCGGCGGCGAACACGAGGCTTACCAAGGCGATGATCCGCCGGCCACGCAGGATGCAGCCAACGGCAAGCAACGCCGCTGGCTCGGCCCAGCTTCGTGCGGTGAGAAAGGTCTCGCCGTAGGCGAAAACGCCGAAAGCCCCGTAGCCTCCCGGAAGCACCGCGACAAGAATAAGTGCGAGCCAGTAATGGAGACCGCGAAGGATCACCCGCAGCAGCCAAGCGGCAGCACCAAGCCACGCGATGTGCGCCGCCCCCAGGAGCACAATCGATGCTGTCGGCAGTCCCAGTCTCTGAATGGCCCGTGCGTAGATTTCCGTGAACGCAGTGAAGCCATCCTGGGATCCATAGGCAAAGAACGGATCCTTGGCAAATGGACCGGGATCGATCCGAAAAATGGCCTGTCCCGCGTAGAGGATAGCGTCATGCCATATTCCGCTATAGCGATGGGTCGCAATCCAGGCTACGGCAGTGAACAGGACCAGCACCAGGGTAGTCGAATCTGGGCCCACAAAGACGCGCTGGTGCGCCGGTAGACGAGAGCTCATGTGGGGTGGGATGGGGTGGGTCAAGTGATCGACGTTCTTGCCTCATCTTGCCGCGCGTGGCGAAGGGACGATCGGAATCGAGTTTCAGCGGCTATGCTCTTGACTACGAGCTATGGGTCACTCTTCTCGGCTCGCCCCAAGAGTTGCTGGTCTTCCTGGGGTCAGGCGTGGCTACCGATGTGTCCGGATTCGAGACTGCTTCGCGAAGAGCAAGTGTTCTGCCAGTGTTCGCGCA
>JAEUMX010000153.1 GCA_016791285.1 Burkholderiales bacterium | reverse complement strand
CGCCGGGCGCGCGGCGAGGCCGTAAGCGCCGTTTGCTACAATCCGGGCCGTTCGCGCCGCGCCCGCCGAGGGATCTCAAGTGCTGCTCTGGTTCGTCGTGCTCTACCTGCTGGTTTCCATCGGCATCGGGCTCTTCGCCGCCACCCGCGTGCACAATGCGAAGGACTTCGCCGTCGCGGGACGCAGGCTGCCGCTGCCGGTCGTCACGGCGACGGTGTTCGCGACGTGGTTCGGCGCCGAGACCGTGCTCGGCATCTCGGCCACCTTCGTGAACGAAGGTTTGCGCGGCGTGGTGGCCGATCCGTTCGGCTCCAGTCTGTGTCTGATCCTCGCGGGGCTTTTCTTCGCGAGCAAGCTCTACAAGCTGAACCTGCTCACCATCGGCGACTACTACCGGCTGCGCTACAACCGTCCGGTGGAGGTGGCCACCACGCTGTGCATCGTAGCGTCCTATCTCGGCTGGGTATCGGCGCAGATCAAGGCACTCGGCCTCGTCTTCTTCGTCGTCACCGACGGCGCCGTGAGCCAGGAGCTCGGCATGGTGATCGGGGCGGCGATCGTTCTCACGTACACCTCGTTCGGCGGCATGTTCTCGGTGGCGATCCTCGATTTCGTGCAGATCACGGTGATCATGGGCGGCATGCTCTACATCGCCTCGGTCATCGCCGGCCTCACCGGAGGCGTCGGCGCGGTCGTCGACCATGCACGGGAAGCTGGCAAGCTCGCGTTCTTCCCGGCCGCCAAGGCGAGCGAGTGGATCCCCTTCATCGGCGCATGGGTGACGATGATGCTCGGTTCGATCCCGCAGCAGGACGTCTTCCAGCGCATCACCTCCGCCAAGGACGAGAAGACCGCGGTGCGCGGGTCGGTGCTGGGCGGCTCGCTCTACTTCGCCTTCGCGTTCGTGCCGATGTTCCTCGCCTACTCCGCGACGCTGGTGGATCCGAAGATGTTCGGCGTGCTGCTCGAGTCGGACTCGCAGCTCGTGCTGCCGACACTGATTCTCCAGCACACGCCGGTCTTCGCGCAGATCATCTTCTTCGGCGCGCTGCTCTCCGCGATCATGAGCTGCTCCTCGGCGACGCTGCTCGCACCGTCGGTCGCGTTCTCGGAGAACATCGTGCGCGGCTTCTTTCCCGGCATGAGCGACCGCACGTTTCTGCGCCTGATGCGCACCGTGCTGGTGTGCTTCGCGGGGGTGGTGCTCGCCTTCGCGTTGAACAGCGAATCGACGATCTTTCAGATGGTCGAAAGCGCGTACAAGATCACGCTGGTCGCGGCCTTCATTCCGCTCTTCGCGGGCCTGTACTGGCGGCGCGCGAATACCCAGGGAGCGTACTTCGCGATCGCGGCGGGGCTCACCACGTGGATCCTGCTGGAAGTCTTCATCGGCGACGAAGGCGTGTGGCCGCCGCAGCTCGTCGGTCTGCTGGCGAGTGCTGCCGGCATGGTCGCGGGATCGCTGCTGCCGCACTGGGTCGGCAGGCCGACACCCCTCCCCGCAACCCACGAGCATCGGGCGGCCAGCGTCACGCACCACACCCCCGCACCGCATCACGGCACGCCGTCGTCGGGCACGGGCAAGCCGGGTGCGTAGCCAAGAGAAAGCGTTTCGTTAGAACTGGGGGCGGCACGCGTGCGCACAACGAGATGAAGTTCTTGCGCACGAAGTTTCGGGCGGCGCTAAAATGGCCGCGCTGGTGCGGTCCGGTCTGGATCTCCGGTTAACGGAATGGTCGAATCTCTGAAAAGCCATGACTGACGGAGAACTCCGAGCGATGAAGGGTGGTGTCGTGTGTTCGTGAAACCGCGAAGGAGCACCTAAATGGAAGAAAAAACCCTCACCCGCGGGCTAAAGGCGCGGCACATCGAGCTGATCGCGCTGGGCGGCACCATCGGCGTCGGCCTGTTCATGGGCACAGCCAGTACCATCAAATGGGCGGGCCCATCGGTATTGCTGGCCTATGCCATCGCCGGCATGTTCATCTTCCTCATCATGCGTTCGCTGGGCGAAATGCTGTACACCGAGCCGGTCACAGGCTCGTTTGTCGTGTATGCGCATAAATACATCGGCCCGCTGGCCGGGTATGTCACCGCCTGGGCGTACTGGTTCATGTGGATCGCCGTCGGCATCTCGGAAATCACCGCGATCGGGGCCTATACGCAATACTGGTTCCCCAATCTGCCCGCCTGGGTACCAGCGCTGATCGCCTTTGCCATGGTCGCTGGCGCCAACCTGACGGCGGTCAAGATGTATGGCGAGCTGGAATTCTGGTTTGCCATGATCAAGGTGACGACCATCGTCGCCATGATCCTGATCGGCCTGGGCGTGATCTTCTTCGGCTGGGGCAATGGCGGCGTCGCCGTCGGCACCGGCAACCTGACCCAGCATGGCGGATTTTTCCCCAACGGCTGGACTGGCTTCCTCATGGCATTGTGTCTGGTGGTGGCTGCCTATCAGGGTGTAGAGTTGGTCGGCATCACCGCTGGCGAGGCGGAAAATCCGCAGGTCACGTTGCGTCGTGCGGTCAAGAATGTGCTGTGGCGGATCCTGATTTTCTACGTCGGCGCGATTTTTGTGATTCTGTGCCTGTTTCCGTGGAACCAGGTCGGCGTCACCGTCGACGGCAACCCGTTCAGCGGCAGCCCGTTTGTGCTGACCTTCGCCAAAATCGGCATTGCCGTGGCAGCGGGCATCATCAACTTTGTCGTGCTGACCGCTGCGCTGTCCGGCTGCAACAGCGGCATGTACAGTTCCGCCCGCATGTTGTTCGCCATGGCGAACAACCGTCAGTTGCCTGCCTGGCTGGGCAAGATCTCGGCCAGCGGCGTACCAGCCAATGCGGTGAACCTGACCATGCTGTGCCTGTTCCTGGGCTCCAGTCTGAACTACATCCTGCCCGATCCGGAAAAGGTATTCGTCTATGTGTACAGTGCCAGCGTGCTGCCGGCGATGATGCCGTGGTTTGTGGTGCTGCTGTCGCAGGGCCGGTTCCGCCGCGCCAACGCCGAGGCAATGAAAAGTCACCCGTTCAAATCCATCCTGTTCCCCTATGCCAATTACCTGACGCTGGCGTTCCTCGCCTGCGTGCTGGTCGGCATGGCGATCAACGAGGACACACAAGTGTCGCTGATGGTCGGCGTGGCGTTTCTGGCGCTGGTTTCCATTGCTTACTATGTTTTCGGTTTGAATAAGATCGAGCACCCACTGCTCGCTGCAAGTGCAGCTTCTCGAACAGAGTGACGGCAAAGCCTTCCTCTCGGGGCCATGCCGAGCGCGGCGATGGTACCGCGCGGCTGCCCGAGGCAACGCTGCCGCGCGCGGTCAGTCCGGAAAAAAGAGCAGCGTGACGACGTAGATCGCCACCCCTGCCAGGCCACCGATGATAGTGCCGTTCAGGCGGATGTACTGCAGGTCGTTGCCAACCTCCTGCTCGATCTTGTCGGTGAAGGTGCGCGCGTCCCAACGGCGCATGGTCTCGGCGATGAGAAGCCCCGCCTCGCGGCGTCGGGCGGTCACGGTGCGCACGATCGTAGTCTTCGCCCAACCGTCCACCTTGGCGCGAAGTGCGGGATCCGCGAGCAGCGCGTCGCCGAAACCGACGATGACAGCGGCGACGCGCTCCTTCAGCTTCGAGCCCGGTCGCGCCGCGTCGCGTCGGACCGCGTCCTTGATCTCGCCCCACAGCCCCGCGACGTAGCTACGCACCGCCGGGTGCCGCAGCAGTTCCGCCTTGAGCTGCTCGCCGCGCGCGAGGTATTCGGGCGAGGTCGTGAGCTTTCGCACGAACTCGCGCACCGCCTCGTCGAAGCGCAGCCGCCACGGATGGCGAGGGTCCTCGCTCACCTCCTTCAGCTGCTGCTCCGCGGCCGACAGCAGCGTCTTCGCCACCACGGAGTCGAGGGCAAACTTGCGGAAGAGCCAGGCAGTGTTCTCGGTGATCTTCTGGCGGATCATGCCGTCGTATTCGTCCAGCAGCCGCGACGCCGACTTCAGCAGCGCGTCCATGATCTCCTGGTGGCGGTCGTTCTGCGTGAGCATGCCCAGCACTTCGCCCGCGAGCGGCGCCGCTTCGATCTCGCCGACGCGCGTGAGCAACTGCTCGGAGATGAAGCGTGAGACGTCCTCGTCCTCGACCGCGTCCAGCAACTGCGGCAGAAGATCCGTCACGCGCCCCGCGATCGCGGTGCTGCGCCCTTCCTGCTTGAGCCACTCGGCGGCGTGGCGTGCGAGGTCGACCTCCGCGAGCTTCGCACTCAACAGCTCCGGTTCGAGAAAATTCTGCTCGACGAAGCGTCCGAGGCTCGCGCCGATGCGGTCCTTGTTGCGCGGAATGATGGCGGTGTGCGGGATCGGCAGCCCCAGCGGATGACGGAACATGGCCACCACCGCGAACCAGTCCGCCAGCGCACCCACCGCCGCCGCCTCGGCGAAGGCGCGCACCATGCCGAGCCACGAATAGCTCGGCGCATAGAGGGTCGCCACCCCATACAGAAACAGCATCGCCACCAGCAGTCCGGTGGCGATATGGTGCAGACGGCGGCGCGGTCGCGGCCCGTTGGTCTCAGCGGCGTGGGTGGCGGACTCCATCCGCTTGGAATCGAAGGGCCGTCAGCGGCTCGCCATCCTAATCGTCGATCTCGGCCCTGATGATCTTGGCGGTCTCGAGGTCACACTTGAGCTCCCACCGCTTGCCGTCGTTGCCGGCGATGTCGATCTCGTAAATCTCCTTGCCCTTATGGGTCTCCAGTTCCACTTCCAGCACTTTACCCGGCTTCTGCGCCAGCGCGGCGTCCACGCAGCGGTGAAACGGCGTGGCATCGTCGCGGGCCGATGCCGGCCCAGCGCCGAGCGACAGCAAACCGATCAGGGGGAGCAGCAGAAACAATGGCCTTTTCATACGGTTTCTCCTTGGTTACCGAAAGCGCCGCAGCGCGGTATGAAAGACTGGCATAACGCTACGGTCACCCATGCGACCACGCGGTGGTTCAGGTGGTTCACTCCTTCTCAGCGCGCGTGGCGCTCAGAAGGCACGGTGGAACTCCGCGACGAAGCGGTCCAGGTCGGATTCGGCGAGCAGATTGATGCCGGCCGCGGCAGCGCGTCCGCCACCAGTCGGGAAGCGTCGGCACAGTGCATCCGCGCCGGTGGGACGCGCGCGCGGGGCGCGTACGCTCACCGTGTAACCGCCCTGTCGCGGCACCAGCACCGCGTGCGCCCGATCGCGATGGGCGCGTGCGAGATCGTTGGCGACGGTGCCGGACAGACGCCTGCTCCACGCCTCGTCAGGCAGCACGTACACCGCGCCCCCCGCACTCTGGGCGAACGGCCGCAGCGCCGCCGCTCGCGCGAGATCGTCGGCCTGGCTCTGCCGCAGCGTCCCGAACGCCGACTCCTCCGCGATGAACGTGAACGGATCCCGATGGCGGCTCACGAGGCGATAGAGGGTGGCGGGCGGAAAGACGAGGTCATCGATCTGCTCGCCATAGCCGTTATAGTTGAGCAGGCGGCCGAACTCGGCGAGTCGCTCGAGCCGCTCCGGCGGGAGCTGAAGCGGTGCGGCCGCGATGCGCGCCGTCTCGTCGAGATTGTCGCCGAAGGCCGCGACCACCGCCCAGGGTCGCAGTCGACCACCCACGTGGCGATCGACCAGCAGACTGGTGCAAACGTCGGGACTGGTGTCGATGACCGCGTGCAGACCAGGGTGCGACGGTATGTCTCCCGGATAGTGATGGTCGAAGTACTGGCAGCGCGCGCCGCGCGCGAGCAGCTTGAGCAGCGCTTCGGCGTTTTCCTGCATCGACACGTCGAGCACCGTGAGCTCGTCGCCGGACTGCGCGTCCACTTTCTCGACCAGCCGCAGGTCGCGCTTGACGCCGGTGACGAGTACCGTCTCGCGCGGCTCCACCAGGCGCAGTTGATGCAGTGCGCAGACACCGTCCGCGTCACCGTTGAAGATATCGTAATATGTCATGCGTAATGATCGATCGACGGGCATGATCCACGCACCATCGGGCGAGCTGCAGGCGAGCGGCGCGCGCATTGCGTGGTTCCTCGCCGTAGCTTATCTGTTGCTCATCCTCTATGCCAGTCTGACGCCCTTCACCGGGTGGCGGGCACCGACGCACCCGACCGCGTTTCTCACCGCGCCCTGGCCCAAGTACTGGACCTGGTTCGATCTCGCCATCAACACCGTCGCCTACGCGCCGCTCGGTCTCCTGCTGACGCTCGCCCTCATGAACTACCTGCCGCGCGATGCCGCGCTGCTCGGCGCCGCCCTGGCGGGCGGGCTGGTGAGCTTGGCTCTCGAGTTCGCGCAGGGGTTCCTGCCCGGTCGCATCAGCTCCAACCTCGACTCGGCGATGAATCTTGTCGGCGCGCTCGTGGGGGCGCTGATCGCGGTGCGCACCGGCAGTCTCGATTTCGTGTGGCGCCGCTTTGCGTGGGTGCGCGGGCAGTTTCGTCCGGGCGTCCATGCCGATATCGGGCTCGCCCTGCTCGCACTCTGGTTCGCCTCGCAGCTCAATCCGTCGCTCCCGCTCCTCGGCAACGTCGCCACGGACGCGACCTCGGGCAGCGCACTGGACCCCGGTTACGTGCACGCATCCTTCAGCTTTCTCGAGATGAGCGCGGTGGTGTTCATCCTGCTCGCGGTCGGACTCGTGCTCACCTTCCTCGTGCGCAAGCCGTGGCAGGCGCTGATCGCAACGGCGTTGCTCGCGCTCGCCGCGGGCCTCGTCAAGCTCGTGGCCGGCCTGCTCCTGCTCAAGCCCGAGGCGCGCTTCGAGTGGCTCTCGCGGGAAGTGTGGATCGGCGCCGGCTGTGGTCTCGCACTGCTCGTGCTGTTCCTCCTGACGTCGGAGCGCTGGCGTCGCATCGGATGCGCATTGTCGCTCGTGATGGTGATCGTTCTGACCCAGATCTTCGCCCGTGACGCGAGCCACCCCGACGTCCTGAGACTCTTCAACTGGCACTACGGCCAGCTCCTCAATTTTACGGGACTCGCCCGCACCGTCGCACAGGCGTGGCCCTTTCTCGCGCTGGTCTGGCTGTACCTCGGGCGCGGCCGCCCGCGCGCTGGTAAATCACCGTAGCAATATCACTTCGCGAGCGGAACCTTCTTGAAGCGGTCGACGCGGATCACCGCTTCGCGCAGCCCCTCGATCTGGTAGAGCCGCAGCACCTTCGTGGCAGGAATCACTGCGCCGAACTGCGCGATGTATTCTTGGCGCAGTTCGTCCAGGTCATGTCGCGCGTTCATCCATTCGTTGATGAGCTGGCCGGCCTTCTCATCGCAGAGCTGCTCGCAACTGAGTTTGTAGTCGGTCAGCACGCCATCGACACGATCTTCGATCTTCGCGCGCTGCGCGTCGTAGCGATCGTAGACCGGCCAGAATGCCTTGGCCTGGGCATCGGTCAGCTTGAGGTTCTGCGCCAACAGCGTCTTGGCGTCAGTGGTCTGGACCGCGCGCATGATCGCCGCGTTCTCTTCGAGGTTGTTCTGCGCCTGTGCCGGGAACAGCGCCAGGACCAGCGCGGCGAAGAACAGGGTGCGCAACAATGTCATCGGGTATCTCCAGTTGTCGGGGCGGGCGCCAATTATATGCGTGAATCGGATGCACCCCGCGCTGCCTCGGTACGGGCCCGCGCGGGCTATAATTGGCGGGCCGATGCGGAGGTCCATTGAGCTATTATCGCTACCACGTCTTCTTCTGCTGCAATCAGCGCGCGGCGGGCGAGGCATGCTGCAACAATCACGGCGCAGTCGACACGCGCGCCTACGCCAAGGACCGCGTAAAGGCGCTCGGCCTCGCGGGGCCAGGCAAGACGCGGATCAACCAGGCGGGCTGCCTCGACCGCTGCGCCGAGGGCCCGGTCATCGTGATCTATCCGGACGAGGTCTGGTACACCTACGTCGACCGCAGCGACGTGGACGAGATCATCGAGGAGCACCTCCAGCACGGACGTATCGTGGAGCGGCTGCGAATTTGAGACCACCGCACCCGGAACCAACCTTCATCGACGGCCCGGCCGGGCGCCTCGAGCTGCTCGTAAACGAGCCGGCGTGCGCGCGCCGCGGCATCGCGCTCATCGCCCATCCCCATCCCCTCTACGGCGGGACGATGGAGAACAAGGTGGTGAACACGCTCGCACGCACGTTCACGCAAATGGGCAACGTGTCCGTGCGCTGCAACTTCCGCGGCGTGGGACAGAGCGAGGGCCTCTACGACGAGGGCCGCGGCGAGACCGAGGACATGCTCGCGGTGGCGAATTACGCGCGAGGGCGGGCCGGCGATCTGCCGATCCTGCTGTCCGGATTCTCGTTCGGCGGCTTCGTGCAAAGCCGCGTCGCCCAGTATCTGAATCCGCAGCGCATGGTGCTGGTGGCACCCGCGGTGGGCCGCTTCGACGTGGAGAAAGTGCCGAAGAACACGCTTGTCATTCATGGCGAGCACGACGACGTGGTTTCCCTCACCGAGATCCTGGCGTGGGCGCGCCCGCAGGAGCTGCCGGTGCTCGTGCTGCCCGGAGCCGGTCACTTCTTCCACGGTCAGTTGCACTGCCTGCACGACATGGTGATCGCCGCGGCACGCGGCTGGGCCGACGCAAGCAGTCACTAGCGGTGCGCGGACCGGCTGCTCCCCCGCAGACGGTGGTCCCGCTGGGGGTGAGCGGGCTCACGAAACGCTACGGCGACGCAGCAGTCGTGACGGGCCTGGATCTCGGGCTCGAGACCGGGGAGTGCTTCGGTCTGCTCGGCCCGAACGGCGCCGGGAAGACCACGACGCTGCGCCTCTGCCTCGGCCTCACCGAACCCGACGCCGGCGAGATCCACGTGCTCGGTCTGCCGGTCCCCGCCCGCGCCCGGGAAGCGCGGTTGCGCATCGGGGTCGTGCCGCAGTCCGACACCCTCGACCCCGACTTCACCGTCTACGAGAACCTGCTCGTCTTCGGCCGCTACTTCGGCCAGGACGACGCGCTCACCAGGCGTCGCATCCCGGATCTGCTGGAATTCGCCGGGCTCGCAGGGCGCGCGCAGGCGACCATCCAGACCCTGTCCGGTGGCATGAAGCGGCGCCTCGCGCTGGCGCGCGCACTCATCAACGACCCCGATCTCATCCTCCTCGACGAGCCGACCACCGGCCTCGATCCGCAGGCCCGGCACCTCATCTGGGACCGCCTGAAGCGCCTCACTGCGCAGGGCAAGACCTTGCTGCTCACGACCCACTTCATGGACGAGGCGGAGCGGCTCTGTCATCGCCTCGCCATACTGGATCAGGGACGGCTCATCGCGCAGGGCAGTCCGCAGGCACTGATCGCACGGTACATCGAGCCGCAGGTGGTCGAGGTCTACGGCGATGGCGTCGAGGACTGGCAGGCGCACGCCGGCAGGCAGCACGCGGATCGCTGCGAGCAGACCGGCGAGACGGTGTTCTGCTACGTGCGCGACGCCGACCCGCTGATCGCGTCCCTGAGCGAATGGCCACGGCTGCGCTATCTGCATCGACCGGCGGACCTGGAGGATGTCTTCCTCAAGCTGACCGGGCGCGAGCTCAGGGATTGACGCTATCTCGTTCGGCCTACGCCTTCCGAGGGATTGATCTGCCGCGGATTTGGGCGAATGCTGTCACACGTTAGGGTCTGACCGAGGCGCGCAGCCTGCGCGGCCTCGCCACCATGCTCCACTTCGGAGGAGATACGCACATGGCCATCACCGACAAAGTCTGTTTCGATCGCGTGCTGCCGGCAGAGACGCGGCGCCCCCGCACCGGACGCCTGCTCATGCTCGCGAGCGGCCCCACCCGTGCCGCCTTCCAGGTGGCCAAGCTGTGGCCCAATGGCTCGACCATCCGCATGCGCTTTCTCGGCGGCACCCCCGCCCAGCAGGCGCTGGTGAAGCAGCACGCGGTCAAGTGGACGGAAAGCGCGAACTTGCAGTTCGAATTCGGCGACGCGACGAATGCTCAGGTCCGCATCGCCTTCGCCGACGACGGCGCGTGGTCGTACATCGGCACCGACGCGCTCGGCATTCCCGCGGGTCAGCCGACCATGAACTTCGGCTGGCTGGACGAAGGGGTGATCCTGCACGAATTCGGGCACATGATCGCGATGATCCACGAGCATCAGAATCCGCGCGACAACCCGATCCAGTGGAACAAGCCGGTGGTGAACGCGGCCTTGAGCGGGCCGCCCAACTTCTGGGACCAGAACACCATCGACCACAACATGTATGCACAGTACGACGTGACGCAGATCAACGGCAGCGCGCTCGATCCTCAGTCCGTCATGCTCTACAGCTTCCCGGCGAGTTGGACCGTGAATGGCTTCCATACCGACCCCAACGAGACTCTGTCGGCGGTCGACAGGGAATTCGCGGCGCGGGTCTATCCGCGGGGGCAAACCACCGCCCCGGTCGAGCTGTCGGTGTTCGAGGGCGGTACCGAAGCGAGCATCGGCCAGCCGGGCGAAGAGGACCGTTTCCAGTTCAAGGCACGCACGCCGGGCCGCTACACCGTGGAAACGGAGGGACCGACCGATCTCGTCATGACGCTGTTCGGCCCGGGCGGCGTGCTGGTCGCGCAGGACGACGATAGCGGTGTGGGGCGCAACCCGCGGATCGTGACGGAACTCACGCCCGGCACGTACGACGTGCAGGTGCGGCACTTCAACACGGCGGGCGGCACGGGGTCGTACTCGATCAAGGTGAGCAAAGGGTAGGTTTGGGCCGGCCAGGGCCTGCTCTCTCTCAAGAAACACCCCGGGAGTGATTGATCTGCGATGAGGTTTTTAGGCTGGCTGTTCGATGGCGACGAGCTTCATACCGAGTTGCTGGGCGCGGCGGGAGAGGTTGAGCAACACGCGCTGGCGATAGCGTTGCTCGTA
>JAEUMX010000145.1 GCA_016791285.1 Burkholderiales bacterium | reverse complement strand
CATCTTCATCAGCTATGCCAATGCCGACCGACCGCGGGTCGAGGTCCTGATCAAGACGCTGGAAAATCAGGGCCTCGATGTCTGGTGGGATCGGGACATTCCACGCGGCAAGAACTTCAACCGGGTCATCGAGCAGGCGCTCCAGCAGGCGAAGTGCGCAATCGTCATCTGGTCCGCCACGTCGATCGACTCGGAGTGGGTGTTCAACGAGGCGTCCGCGGCGCGCAAGCGCGGAATCCTGGTGCCGGTGCTCATCGACGATGTCGAGCCGCCGCTCGAGTTCCGGCACCTGCAGGCGGCGCGGCTGGTGGATTGGCACGGCGACGCCAAGGACCCGGAGTGGATCGGGCTACTGGATGCGGTGCGCGGTCTCGTCCAGCAGCCAACCAGCACGCAAGCGGCCCGCGTGGCGCCAGTGAATACACCAGCGCACTGGTGGCGGACGCCAGCCGGCATCGCGGTCGGTGCGGGTGCATTGCTGGTAGGCGTCGCATTCCTGCTCTTCGCGCTCAATGGGGTCGGGCTCGTTGGCCGAGCTGGGCCTGACGCCGCGAAGGTTGCGTTGCCCGCTGGTGCGCCGACTGCCGGACTGCAGCTGCCGGCTGCAGCCCAGCCGTCAACGGCTACGCCAGCAGCCGCGGCATCGCACGGTTCCACCGAGCCGAAAGCGGCGAGCTCAGTGGCGCGTACCAACCTGCTCGACCCGGAGGAGGGCGGCACGCTCGTCATCGCGAGCGAAGACAACTGGCGCAAGGTGATGGAGCGCAAGCTCGATACCGCGATCATCGGGACGCGTGGCTTCGCGGTATTCGCGTTTCGCGATGAAAGGCCTGCGTTGATTGAAGCCGTGGGCGTCTTCGTCGAGAGCAGCGATATGCACAACCTCAAGGAACTGGCGGTCTACGCCTCGGACCAGTCGGAGACCGGGCCGTTTCGCAAGATCGCCGTGCTCACCGTGCCCAACTATCGCAACATGCGCGCGCCGTTTCACGAGCTCAAGATCGAGCCCTTCACGGCGCGTTACGTCAAGGTCGAGCTGACGTCGTGGCAGGGCGGTGAAGGTTTGCCCAACGGTTATGTCGGCAACCTGCAGTTGCTGGGGACCCTTCGATAGCGCCTCGCGTTGTAGGTGTGCCCGCAATGTCAGCTTTCCACTCTCCACTCTCCGCGTGGCATCGTCCGAAAGACCTGTTCACCGGCATTCGGCTTGTCGTTAAGATACCCGCCGGGTGCTGGAGGCAGCGGTCGTCTCTGCCCTCGAGCTTCTTTGATCCCGTTCGGAACCGCAGGATAGTTCCAGTGGGTGAGGGCGCGATCTCAACACCGGCAAACCCGACACGGCCCTGCTCCTGGCGGTGACTCGAAGTCGCGGCTTCGCCAGAGCGGCCGGTGACGCCGACGAGTCCGCGCAATTTGCTCTTGACGGCGGCTCGGCCAACCGCGCTCAGCGGAACGGGGCAGCCACGGACAGCCGTCGACGTTCGGTGGAGGGCACGGTAGAGTAGCGCGGCAACGCAGCGCCTACCCGTTCGACATGACGCCACCGCTTCGATTGAGAGTCTTCCTCGCCTCACCCGGCGACGTGTCGAACGAGCGCTCGCTCGCGCGCGAAGTGCTCGGCCAGCTGCCCTACGATCCGCTGCTGCGGGGCAAGGTGGAATTCGAGATCGTGGCCTGGGACCAGCCGGGAGCCGGCGTGCCGATGCTGGCGACGATGACGCCGCAGGCGGCGATCGCCGCGGGGCTGCCCAAGCCGTCCGAGTGCGACATCGTCGTCGTCATCTTCTGGTCGCGGATGGGCACACCGCTGCCGGACGACTACGAGCGTAAGCCCGACGGCACCCCGTACCTCTCCGGCACCGAGTGGGAATGCCTCGACGCCATCAGGGCGGCAGAGGCGGGCGGCAGGCCGGTCGTGCTGGTCTACCGGCGCACGGAGAAATGCCTGCTCGACCAGGACGACCCGGAGTACGAAGAAAAGCGCACGCAGTACCAGCGGGTGAAGAGTTTCTTCGCCGCCTTTCGTAACCCGGACGGTTCGATCCGGCGCGGCTGCAACGACTACGCGGCTCCGGATGACTTCCGCAGGCAGCTCGATCAACACTTGCGAGACATCGTCGCAAAGCGCCTGGAGAGTCTGCCCGCGAGCACGCCGGTGTCACCACTGCCGCTGTGGCAAGGCTCGCCGTTCCCCGGTCTGCGCGCCTTCACACCGGCCGACGCGCCGATCTTCTTCGGGCGCGGCCGCGAGACCGACGCGCTGGTGCGCCGGCTGGCGGATCCCGCGACGCGCTTCATCGCCGTGGTGGCCGCGTCCGGCTCTGGCAAGTCGTCGCTTGTCGCAGCGGGCCTGTTGCCGCGGCTGAAAGGGAACGCCATCGTGGGCAGCAAGGACTGGCTGCTGCCGGACGTCATCGCGGGCAGCGGTGAGCGCAAGCAGTGGACGAGCCTCAGGTTCACGCCCGGTGAGACCGGCGACAATCCGTTCCTCGCGCTGGCGGTGAAGCTTGCACCGCTGTTGCCCGACGAGTCGCTCACGCCGGGGAAGGTCGCGGCGCGTCTGGAATCGGAGCCGACCGGAATCCAGGCGTATGCAGCGGACACACTTCGCAGCCAGCCCGACTGGGCCGAGCTGCTGCTCTTCGTCGACCAGTTCGAGGAGCTCTTCTCGGTGGTGGCGGAGGCGTATCGTGCGAAATTCGTCGAGCTGCTCGCGGCGGCCACGGACACCCCCCGTGTGCGAACCGTCGTGACCATGCGTTCGGACTTCTACCACCGCTGTCTGGAATGGCCGAAGCTCGCGGAACTGCTGCGCGAGGCCACCTTCCCGCTGGCGGCGCCAGGTCCGGTCGCGCTCGGCGAGATGATCACGCGTCCGGCGGCGCGCGCCGGGCTCGATTTCGAGGTAGGGCTGCCCGACCGCATTCTCCAGGACACGGGCAGCGACCCAGGCGCCCTAGCGCTGCTCGCCTTCGCCTTGCACGAGCTCTACGAAGCCAGAACCACGGCAGGCAAGCTCACGCTCACGGCATACGCGGGCTTCGACGGCGTCAAGGGCGCCATCAGCCAGCGCGCCGAGACGACGTTCGCGAAGCTTCTCGCGTCCGCGCAGGCGTTGCTCGGCACCGTGTTCCGCGATCTGGTCGAAGTCGACCAGCACGGTGTGGCGACCCGGCGGCGCGCGAAGCTGGCGGACGTCGCCTCGTCCTCTGATGCCCGCGATCTGGTCGACGCCTTTACCGATGCACGGCTTCTGGTCACCGATCGCGCGCCCGATGGCACCTCCACGGTCGAGGTGGCCCACGAAGCGCTGCTGCGCGAGTGGGAACGGCTCGCCGAGTGGATTCGCGACATCGCCGATGACTTGCGCTTGGTGCGTCAGGCCGAGGCCGCTGCCGCAGAGTGGGAACGCCTGGACAAGTACGCGAGCCACCTCTGGCCCCACGAGCGGCTGGTGCTGGTGCATGAAGCGCTGGAGAAACTGGGAACCATTCGGACAAGCCTCGCCGAGCCGACGAAGTCCTTCCTCCGCCCCGAGACCGAACGGCTGCTGGAGGAAATCGAGCGGCCTCATACGACGCACTATCGCCGCGCGGAGATCGGTGACCGGCTCGACCGGATCGGCGATCCTCGGTCTGGCATCGGACTGCGCGAGGACGGTCTGCCCGACATCGTCTGGTGCGAGGTGCCGCCCGGTGCGGTGACGCTCGAAGACAACGCGGGAACCTTCGAGGTCACGGCCTTCAAGATCGCGAAGTACCCCATCACCTACGCGCAATACAAGGCCTTCCTCGACGACCCGGAGGGGTACGCTCGACGTGAACTCTGGTGGCAGGGGTTGACACACGAAGACTTGCCCGGCGAGCAATATCGCCCAATCGGAAACTGCCCTGCCGACAACGTCTCCTGGCACGACGCCATGGCGTTTTGCCGGTGGCTCGATGCGCGCTTGCGTGACAGAGGTGAGTTGCAGATCGGCAGACAGGTGCGCCTGCCGATGGAATGGGAGTGGCAGCAGGCGGCGACGGGTGGCCATTCCGACCGCGAGTATCCCTGGGGCCCCGATTGGATCGACGGGCGCGCGAACACGGATGAGAGCCGGTTGAGCCGAACCACCGCGGTGGGCATGTACGCGGCAGGCGCGTCGCCTGTCGGCGCACTCGATCTCGCGGGCAATGTCTGGGAGTGGTGCCTGAACAAGTACGAAAAGCCGAGCGACTGCTCCCTGGGTGGAGATGCCACGCGGGTCCTGCGCGGCGGCTCGTGGGTCAACCTTCGCGACTACGCGCGCTGTGCCTGTCGCGACAGGAATCAGCCCGGCCGCCGCTACGACGACCTCGGGTTTCGGGTGGTCTTGTGCGCTTCCCCTGTTTTCTAGTAGCTCTGTCCTCTGCCGCTCTGCGCTCTGTTACTCCGTCCCTCCGGCTCTGCTCCCCTCCCCGCGCGGCGGGGAGGGGTCGGGGGAGGGGCCGGTGCGAAGGACTGGATGCGACGCGAAGACGTGCTCGCGCAGACCCCACGTGTCGGCGTACCGCACGTGGTTCACCCAGCCCTGCACGCTGACGGTGAGCTCCGCGAAGCTCATCTCGCGGTCTCGATAGTAAACGTAGGTTGGGGTGAGCTTGCGAACCCCAACATCTGCGAACCCCAACACTTGCGAACCCCAACACTTGCAAACCCCGACACCTGCGAACCCCAACACCCGCGAACCGCTCGCGCCCGAACGCCAACGCCCGCGATCACTCTCCGAATTCACTCTCTCCGACGTCATCCGACCCCACTCCTCGCTTGGCCAACCCAACCGGACGTAGCCCAACTTCCACAGTTCACAGGTGTGAATCTCTCCGAATCAAGAAGTTAAGTTCCGAGGTCGGCACTACATTTGTGGTGTTGCGGGCGGCTTCAGTCGCTGCGGTAATTCCAGGCCGAGGTGCTGCAGGAGGATTTGCTGCTCGCGCTCAGGCCGAACGACACAGCGGATGCGCAGTTCGCGGCCGGATAGATCCGCGAGCGGCAACACGACATCGGCGGCGTGAATGCGCGGGAGTTCGGTGAGGATCGTTCGCGGCGAATGACCGAGACCCGCACGCGCTTGCCACTGCTGGAGCGTCTTCCACAGCGCGTAGCCGATAAAGCAGATCAGGATGTGCGCTTTGATGCGTTCGGCCTTGTGGTGCCAGATCGGGCGCATCGCCAGGTCGGACTTGTGCACGCGGAAGGCGGCTTCGGCCTCAGTGAGTTGGATATAGGTTCGCCACAGCGCTTCGTCGGTCCATTCTGCGATGTTGGTGCGAAGGATGTACACGCCTTCGGTAAGGCGTGCCCAGTCGGCCCAGTCGGGACGGTAGGTGCGGTACAGCCGAATCCCCGATGGATGTGAATCGTCATCGATGACCGAGATCGAGAAGGCGCCGGCGGTGCGGCTGTTTCGCTCCAGCAGCCGCCCGATCTGGCGCTCGATCGCACCCCGATCGAGCATCTTGGTGCTCTTCGCGATCCGCCGCTCGAGGCTGTCCAGACCCGCCTCAATGCGCGCCTTGAACCGCTCGTGCATGGCGCGCTCCTTGTCGATGCGAGAGGCCGAGCGGCACAGCAGGAAGGTCTCGGTCGTGTCCGGACCGCGGCAGATCTTCACCTCCACATCGTCGCGGATGTGCCGCCAGTCGGTCGTCTCTTCAATCTGCTTGAGCCAGCGCTTCAACTGCGCCTTCGGGGTGCCGATCACGTAACGCCGGCCGCTCTCATTGAGCCACGCGAGGTTATCCTCGCTCGCCATTCCCCGGTCCATGACCCACACCCGGTTCGCCTTGCCGAAGCGCGCCTCCATCGAACCGACGATCTGCTCGACCGTGGTGACATCGACCGTGTTGCCAGGAAAGATCTCGTAGCCCAGCGGCATCCCCTCGCGTGTGACCACCAATGCGATGTTCACCTGCACGCAGTCGGGACGGTGATCGCGGCTGTAGCCGCGTTTGCACAGGCTCGGATCGGCTACACCCTCGAAGTACGTGCTCGTCACGTCATAGAGCAGCAGGTCGTAGTCGAGATCGAACAGCTCTCCGAAGCGCTGCACCAGGTGAGCTTCGATTGCCTGCTTGTGCGGCAGCAATCGATCCAGGCTGCGGTAGAGCCGCTCGTCGTAGATTGCTTCAGAGCCTACCCCGAGCAGATCCTCCAGCGCCGTGGTGCGGTACCAGCGTTCGGCTACGTGCAATTCGCTCGAGGGCTCGCACAGCCGGCCGATCGCCAGAATCCCAACCACATCGGCCCATTGAACCGCTTCTCGCCCACGCGGCATCAATCTCGCCAGCAGCGTATCGAGCTGCAGCGCCTGCCACAGCTTCAGTCCCAGCCATACCGCCCCGAAGCTTCTCGAGCGTTCCAGGCGCACCGCATCGAGGCGAACCTTGACCGGTTCTCGAGACACCTCCGCGTCGAACAGCGAGCGTTGCGCATTTTCGCTCCCTCGCCCTGTCATCTCCCGGGCAAGCAGCGTCGCGCGGGCTCGGCCCTCGGCATCGAGCTCGCCCAACTGCGCCACCGTCTCCTGCACTACCTTGCGCCCGCGACGAACCGAACGAACCAGGCGCCAGTACACGTGGGTCTTGCCGTCTTTGCGTCGCGTGCTCGGGCGTAGGTACATGCCGGTATTGTCATCGCGGCTGCTGGCCAACGACAATCCAGTTGGTCGGCACTACACGCGCATTCTTGCCAGAACAGCGGTCCAAACGCGCTCGTGAATGTCGCCGCCCTACCAGTCCCCAGAATAAAGATGGGGTGTGGTCGATTCACCACACCCCATCGAGTCACTCCAAAATCAAACGAACTGTGGAAGTTGGGGTAGCGGTGAATTGTCGACTACGGCCATTCCCCGGCCCGGGCGACGAGCCCATGTTTGACGGGATTGAAGTGGATGTAGTCGACATGGCGCGCGAAGTCGCGTTCATCCCGAATCAGATGCTCCCAGTAGCGGCGTTGCCAGATACCGCGCTCCCTCTTGGCGAGCCGGCTCGGCGTACGAGCCTCTGTCGCGGGAAGGCGCCGCGAGAATCCTGCCTTGATAAGCATCCAGCGCGTAGCAAAGTCCGCATCGTGGGACGGTAACGTCCACAAAGCATGCAAGTGGTCGGGTAGCACCATCGCGTCGATCCGAAGAGGGTGGGTGCGCTTGACCTGTCGCAGCGCCTCCCGCAGCGCATCGACGTGCTTTACGAGCAAGTTGCTGCGGCGATCGGCGGCGACGGTGAAGAAATAGCTTGCTCCGGCGACGTTCGCGCGACGATACCGCATCGCGGAAGCATAGCAGGGGTGTTGAGGTTCGGAGCAGGGTTCGGGTGCACGCAAGCGTTGGGGTTCACGGGCGTTCACCCCAACCTACGCCTACTACATCGGTTTTCGGGCTTGTTGCGTGCCCGCCACCCCGTGAGCGGCCGACCGCTGGACCATGCACTCTGTCACTCCGTCTCTCCGACTCCGCGCCAAGATCGCGCGAACGAATACAGATGCACAACCGTAACCGGCGCCTTTTGCCTCTGGACGCGCACATGTCCGTTACGGCGTCAGGGGGGTCTTGAGGCTCCATCAGGGCACTTCCGCTGCAATTCCTTTTGGGCGCTTTTGAGGACATCAAGGCGCGGCTTGTCGTCGGTGACCTTTTCCGCCAGCCTCATCGCTGTGTTGATCGCCTCGTCCAAGGCGCGACAGGCGCCACTAGGTAGGCCTCTGACCGCCTGCAAGAGGGCCACCGATGCCTGATAACCTATGAACAGCCGCTCGAGATCGGGATCGAGTCGCTCGGCAAGCCACCCAAGAGCTTCGGCTTCGGGAAACATCTGCAGAATGGCGATTGCCGCCAGACGCTCTCCCGCCCAGGTGCTGTCCTGCAACTCGCGCAGCATGGACCGAACCGAGGCCGCTCGCGCGGTCATCTTCGACGCTACGGCCGTCATGCGCTGCGTGCGTTCGCCCCCGACTGGCATTTCTTGGCGGAGCTTTTCGTACTCCGCGGAGAGAGCGAGCATCGCCCGGCGGTCGGAGTCGCTTACGGCGGCCGTCGCCGACGCTTCCCCGATCTGCTCCAGGCACTCTTCGTTGTAAAGGATGTCGTGAATCGCGTGCAGCAGGTGGCCGCGGACCACCTCTCGAAATTCCGCGTGTGTCGCATAACGTGCGGTGAGCCCTTGTGAAGCCAGCTTTTCCCGAAAGGACACGACCTTCTCGAGTTGCCTGACACCGTCGAGGCCCGGTATCGATATCGGTTGGTCGCAGAAATAGAACATCAGCTTTGGCAGCGTCGACTCCTGACGACGCTCGAGGGCCCGTTCGAATTCCTCAATGGTGCCGCTGTCCGCGCGTCCAGTCGGTGTTCCACAGCGGGCCCACATCACACCGACGAAGATGTGATAGTCGTTCGGCATCTGTCTGTTGACGACCTCCTGCGGCTGCCCATAATCAGGATAGGTGTCCGTTTCGTAGCGTAGCAGTTGCAGTCTCAGCGGTTTGTCCTTGGGGCCAAGATACTCCAGCATGTCGTTGATCTCTTCCACTAAGTTCGACACCGTGTCTCGCTCTGTCCGCACGTCCGAGGGCGACGACATGAAGATTCTGATGAGGTGATGACCCATCTCGTGAGTCTCCTGTGTCCAGAGGTCGGGCAACTCACCCCCGACCCCGCTTCTCCAGCGCTTCTTGAATCACCGTCGCCCACGCCACGGCTTCTCCACGCGCCGCTCTCGCGTCGCGGATCAGCGCGAGGTTGCGCGCGGTCGTTTCTGGCTCCCAGTTCTCGCGGACGGCGGAAAGAGCGCGGCCAGTGGCATCCATGGCGCCGGCCTCGTCCTTCTGCAGCACCGCGAGCTCGATCAGCGTGGCGTGGTCCCAGTAATCCGGCGTGCCCTTGGCGATGCGCCGCTTGACGGCGTAAGTCACCACCGGCAGCAGTTCCAGCCGGCGCGGGTCGGGCGGGCTCTTCAGTTCCATCAGCGTGACGGCGTTGATGCCGGGATAGGCGTCGCGCCAGTCGGCTTCGAATCCCTGGAGATAGGTGTCGATCGCCTTGGTGAGCCAGCCCGCCGCGCCGAACGTATCGCCGGCATTGCGCGCTTCGTCCCAGCGATCCTTGTACACGCGGCCGAGGAGTCCGTTGGTCTCGCTGCTCGGTCCCCGCTCCTGGATCAGCTCGCGCAGCACCTGTTCCGCTTCGTCGCGACGCTTGAGACGGTTGAGCGCGAACCCGAGCTGTTCTCTCACCATCACGCTGCGGGCAATGGGTGCCGGCATCGCTGCGACCAGGTCGACCATCGCCTGCCAGTCGCTCACCGCGCGATAGGAAAGGAAGAGATCGATCACGACGCCGGCTTCGAGCTCCTGCACGTCGCCCAGGGTGCCGGCCGCCTGCCTCAACGCGTCCTTGCCGGCGCGGCGGGCGGCGGCCAGGCGGTTGCGCGCTGCCACGGCGTACTGTGCACGCTCGCGAAAGACGTCGGTCTTGAGCCGCGCGATGTCGGGCGCGCTGTAGCCGTCCACCAGTTGAAACACCGGGCTGTCGGTGCCGGGATCCCCTTGCTGGCTCTTCGCGACCACGAGCAGCTTGCGCAGCCCTTCACGCGCGGCTTCCACGCCTGTCGGTTTCCCGTCCGGGCCAAGCTGATACGGCATCGCGCGCAGCGGCGCGACGTCGAACGCCATGCGCTCGCTGCCTGCGATGAGCAGCACCGTCGCCGCCGGCCGGATGCCGTGGCGCAGTCCGAGCTCGTAGAAGACGTTCGCGTTGGCACCCGTCAGATCGGCCACGGCGAAGTCGCACAGGATCAGCCGCTCGAACATCGGCTTGTGGATGACGCCGCCGGAGACCTCCTCGTCGGCGCGTAGCGGTTCCATCCCGGCCGCGCTGATGGCAGGCGCGATGAGATCCTGGTAGACCGCGTCGAAGTCCACGGTCGCCCCGGAGGCGATGGTCTTCTTGCCGAACGGCATGAGCACGAAACAAAGCGGCAGCATCACTCTTCTCCTTGGCGGAAGATGCGGGTCAGTTCCCGGCGCATCGACTGGTCGCCGATCAGCCGGCTCAGGTAGATCGCCTGCCGGTACATCGATTCGAGCTCCCGCGGGGCTGCCTCGAGCACGGGATCCGCGGCCCGGCCGTAGCGCGCGTAGGCCTGCTCTGCCATGCCCAGCACGAGCAACGCCTCGCCCTCCGTGGCGAGACGCCATTTCCGGTCCGGCGCCAGCTCGTCCGGCTCGGCCTGCCGGCAGAACTCCAGCACCTCCCTGGCGCGCTCGCGCGCCCGCCGCGTGTCCTTGTGGCAGGCGAGATCGAAGAACGCGAGGTTGATCGCGTGGTAGTAACACTGCGCGGCGTTGCCAGCTTCGCGCGCCGTGGCGAGCGCATCGGCATAGAGGGCCTGGGCGCGTTGCGCGTCGTCCTCCCTTTGCGTGAGCAGCCAGCGCCGTTTCAGCCGGCCGGCCAGAACGCCCATGGCGTCGGTGCCGAGCGGTCCGCGGCCCGTGAGAAGGTCGATCGCGTCCGCAGTGCGGCCGACGCCTTCCAGCGCCAACGCCAGCCGGACGAGCCCGTCCTGGTCGAGACGGTCTCTCTCGGGTTCGAGCAGGTCGACCGCGCGCTGGAAGTCCCGTGACTCCAGCGCGACTCGGGCCGCGTTCCAGGGTCCGCCCGGAGCGGCGGCTCCCACCAGTCCGTTCACGACCAGGCGCGCGCTGGCGCTGTCGCCGGATTCCGGCTTGACGATCTGCAGGTGATTTCCGGGTACGACATACTGGCACGCGGGGTAGGCATCGTCGGGAAAGGGCTCCAGGGAGGACTCGGCGGGCACGAACTCGTCGCGCTCGCCGCCGACTGCGAAGAACCGGAATGGCAGGCGCTTGCCGTTCTTCAGGCTGAACTGCGCGTCCCAGTCGGCGCGCAGCGTGCGGATGAAGGCGCCGTCCTGAGCCATGCCGCGCAACTGCGGCTTGAGCATGCGAACCAGCGACGCCTTCTTAAGACCGCCGCTCGGCGTGCCGAAGAGAAACACGTGGCTCGTCCTGTCGCGCAGGCTCCCGTCATCCAGCAGCGCGCGCTGGACCGCGAGGCCGCCCATGCTGTGGGCGATCAGACACAGGCTCTGGTAGCCCTTCAGCGCACCCGTGCCGGCGTCCGTCCGCAGCTTGAGCGCGACCTTGTTCAGATCCGGGTCCGCGCTCCAGAGCTTGAGGATATCGACCCGCAGGCGCGTGTCGTAGCCCAGGGTGAAGAGATCCCAATCGGCAAGCTTGTGCTCGTCCGCCAGCAGCCGGGGGAAGTCCTGCCACGTGTCGGTGATGTCTCCGCCGAAGCCGTGCACGAAGACGACGGCTGCCTCTTGGTTTGCGCTGGTGCGCACTGGGCGAAGCTGTGAGTCCATGAGACCTCCCCTCGGTCAGAACCGCCGCGAGTCATTTCTTCTTCGGCGCCTGCCTGTTCCGGGTCGCGGCGCGGGCAGACGTACCGCCGGCCGCGCCGCCAGCCTCGCGCGAGCGGGGCTCCTCCGGCTCACCTCCGTTGCCGCTCTCATCGACCGGGGCAGGCGGAGACGGCGGCAGCGGCCCGCCCAGTCCGCGTGTCAACCGCTCCAGGGCCGCCGCGGCTGCCGCATTCCGATCGCGCGCCATGTCGAGCAGGAAGTCGAGATGCTCGCGCACCGACTCGAACTCGCGCAGGCTCGCGAGTCGGCGCACGTCGTCGTAGTCGCCGAGCAACTTGTCGATGCGGGACGACAGGTCGCCGGACCAGAGTGCGGCGGTCAGATCGAGATCGGCGAGCGAGGCGAGATCCCACATGTCCGCACGCACCTGCACCCTGCGTTCGAGGCTGGGGCGAAGCTCGGCCATTTCCGCTTCGGCCCGCTTCCGGTCCGCGGGCGGGATGGCCGTTCCATGCCAGCCGAGCACCATGAGGGCGGCGACCCAGTTGAGGGTCGGATAGGCGAGGACGCCACCGGATGCAAGCCCGCGGTCGGCGGCCGTGCGGTACCAGTGACGCATCTTTTCGAGCGGTTCGGCGCGCGCCGCCGACGCGGCGATCCACGCCTTGCGCTTGTAGGCGCTGCCGAGCAGCGAGCAGCGCTCGCGCGTCTCCGGCTGTCCGGCCGGTGTGTCGTCCTGCTTGAGATCGATCGGCAGCTTGATCAACGCCTCGATGCGCTCGATGGCCACGTCGATCCTTCTGCGCACGGCAACGACGGGATCCCCGCCGCCGCCGCCCTTCCACTGCGCCACCGCCGCGCGCGACTCGCAGTTGGAAAGCTGTTCGACATCGCGTGCCGTGAACCCGCCGTCCTCGCAGCCGATCGCACGGTAGAAACAGCCTATGGCGGCATCGAACTGGAACGCGCGGTTCCAGGCGCGTCCGAGCGCGGCCCAGGCGCGCCCGTTATCGTTCCAGCCCGATGCCTCCAATGCCTTCTGCAGCGCTTCGAGCTCCTTGATCTGGGCACCGATGGGCTTGCCACCGCGCGTTTCGCACTCCGCCTCGAGGTTCTCCATGCGGTTGATCATGCCCTCGACCGACGCGTATTCGGTGGGGTGTTCGTCGTCACCCGCGCCGCGCTCGACGATGAAGAAATCCGGATCGCCATAGCACTGATAGGCGCCCCACGTGTTCGCATACGGGTGTCTGTCGAACGTCCTGGTGCGCGCGGTCTGAACCGCCCGGCCGAACGTTCCCCCGTCGAGCATCGCTTCGTAGAAGGCCTCGGCGAAGGTCTTGCCGGCGGCGTCGTCGACCGCCCAGCCGGCGGCGATCACCGCTCTCACGCCCATGCGGATGAACTCGCTCGCGACGTTCGCGGCGAAGAGGTGGTAGTCGGCAAGCGGTGAGAGCCGCGGCGCGGCACCCGCTTTCTGTTCTTCTTCCGCGCGCCGTTCACGGTCCTCGGTATAGCCGAGGTGGCAGCAGTTGATGAAGACGAGCTCGGGCACGCGCCGCATCTGCTTCACTTCCCCGGGCGTGAGGTAGATGCCGTCGCCGATGACCATGCCGGTGACCTTCTGGGAGGCGGGCGCGGCCGTCGGCCCGGTCCCGCCGTCTGCCGGCAGCGCCGGTTCCTGCCATTCGTAGACGCCGTGACCGGCCAGGTGGACCATGCGATACGGGCGTGCGAAGAACGCCTGCACGATCTCCTTCGCCGATGCCTCGATGCAGCGGGTGACTTCGAAGCGGCGCGAGCGCTCGATCCGGGCGGCCACCGCCGTTGCCTCGTCCCGCGCCCCCGGCAGGCGCTTGAGCGGACCGCCCTCCGGCAGGATCGGATCGCCGACCACCAGCGCGGCATTGCCGAGGCTGCGCACCGGGGCTTCCCGGAAGACGTTGGTCTCCAGCAGCCGCAGCAACCCGCGGCTCAGCGCGACCGGCTGCCCGTTGGGCTCGTAGGCATTCTCGAGCAGCTCCCACGGATAGCGCGCCGAGGCGTTGTCGAGCACGATGACGAGGCTTCTGCGGTCGGGCGCCTGTTCCTTCAGCGCGTTCGGCAGCAGGAGCTCGAAGAGGGTCCGCGTCAGCTCGCGGTCGTGCCGCGTGTTGCGGATCGTGTTGCGGACGAACTGATCGACGAGTCTGCGCTGTGTTGCCACCACGCGTGTCTCGGCGCGCGCGCGCTGGGTGAGCGCGATGAAGCGCAGGCTGCCGTCGTCGGGCCGCCCCGCGTCCGGCTTGCCCTTGATCTGCAGCCGGTCCCACCAGCCCTCCGGCTCCTTGAACGCGACCTGGCGGCGTGCGCCGCGCCGCGTCTCGATCGTCTTCGCCACCTTGATCGCGCCCTGCAGTCGCGAACGCCCGGCGAGTATGCCGAGCTCCTCGATGGCTTCCAGCGCACGGCTCAGAAAGATCTCCGTGAACTGGACGGTGGCGATGCGCACCGGCCGCCGGGCCGCGGCGAGCGCCTCGTTTGCGTGCTCGATGCCTTCGAGCACGGCGATGAGCGAGTCCTGGACGTTCACGCCCCCCGCGTTGGTGCCGACGAGCAGCGACGAGAGCCCGATCTCCCTGACCATCGCCTCGACCTGCTTCCCCGGGGTCTCGCGCAGGCGATCCTCCTCGCGCTCGGCCACCCTGACGGCATAGGCGAGCACGCCCTGCGCGACGGTCTCGACGAGCTTGCCGACGCCGAGTTCGCCCACCATGCCGAGCCCGACGACGATGGCGCCGGTGAAGGTGTCCGGGTCCTCGCGCCGCCGTTTCAATGCGACCTCGTGCGTGCCGATATCGCCGGGATAGAGGCCGAGCCGGTGGCGGCCGCGCAACCGGCCATTCAGATCCTCGTCGAGATCCGATTCCGCGCTGACGATCGTGTCGCCCTTGTAGTGGCCGACGAGCACGGGGTAATCGGCGAAGCGCAAGTGGCCGTGGACGACCCTGATGTCGAGCCGCTGCGCACGACGCGCGCGTTTGCGCGGGCGGGACGGCGCAGCGCCGAGCACCGCGGCGACCAGCGCGCGTTCGTCGGGCAGGCTCTCCTGGATCTCGGGCTCGATGACGAACTCGCGCGCCGCTTCGCGGCTGACCGGCTCATCCTGCGACAGGCGCGAGGTGGTGCCCCGCTGCAGCAGATCGAGGATCGCCGGGAAGATCTCGGTCGCCGCCGACAGGTCGCCGTGGACGACGTTCGGCGCATACCACGCGCGAAGCTGCGAGGGTATGCCGGTGTCCCAGAGCACCTGCCCGTCGCCGCGCGTGGTCGCCTTGAAGCGGATCCTGCCGTCCTCCCGGAACATGCCGACCAGGGTCGCGCGTGCCTGGCCGGCGACGTAGATCATCCGCTCGGGGTCGACCGGGCTCGCGTCGAGCAGCGCGCGGAATTCGCGCGCTCGGTCGAGATCGGCGGGGTCGGGCAGCACCCAGTCGACCTTGCCCAGGCCGGCATACTGCTGCCAGGTTTCCGCGGCGAAGTAATCCTCCGCGCTGGGCTTCGGCAGCATCGCGAGGACGCCGGGGAAGCGCGTGATGAAGGCGAGGAGCTCGGCGTGGGAATGGGTGACATCCAGCAGCGCGAGCTTCGCGAGCGTTCCCGCCTGGCCGACGACGAGCTCGTTGATCGAGTACGAGCCGCCGTTGGGCGTGCCGAGCATGACCAGCCGCGCCCCCGGCACGTTCGTCATCTCGCGCCAGACCTCGGGGTGACGCGCGATCATCGTCCGCGCGATGAGACCGCCCATCGAGTGGGCGACGATGCGCACCGGCTGCCCGGTTGCCTTCGCTTCCGCGACCGTGCGGCTCAGATCCTGGGCGAAGCGATCGGCTTCCTGCTCGGGACGCAGCCGCCAGTCGAACGGGAAAGCGATCACCTTGTGCGTGTCCGCGAGGAACTCGATGAGATCGACGTAGTAGCCGGGGTAGGGCCGCAGCGGGGTCACACCGGTGGCGCCGATGTGGAGCTGGGCGAGCCCTCCCGCGAAGAGATCCGCGAAGTCGACCCAGATGCGGTTGCCGTTCACCTCGAGCTCGCTGCCCATGATGCCGGGCAGCACGAAGACCACCGGCCGCGGTCCGGCGGGGCCGCGGGAGAGCTCGCGCGCGATCGGCTTCTCGGGCGGTCGCAGCGGCTCGAAGCCGGTGGCGCGCGTGGCGAGCGTCGCGAAGTCGGCGTCTTCCAGCGCGGCGGGGATCGCATCGGCGCTCTCGGCATTCGTGAAATAGTTGAAGTGGTTGACCGCCGCGCCCTGCTGGAAACACAGCGCGGAGCGTCCGGTCTCGCGCCGGGCACCGCCATACATCGAACCGGTGTTGACGACGAGGTCGTGCTCGCCGGCGTAGAAGCGATCGGCAAGCAGCATGAGCAGTCGCTTCCAGATGCCCTCGGGCTCGCTGTCACCGGCGATGACCGCGAGCTCGGAGGCGACGGTCCGGCGCGGGTTGTTCACCATCCGGACGAGCCCCGATTCCGGCAGCATCGCGGCGATGCCCGGCAGCTTGGACGGTGCCGTGCGTTCATCGAGCACGGCCGTGATGAAATCGCCCAGCGAATCGACCAGCTCTCCGAGGGGGGATGCCGCCGAAGCGAAGCGCCCGACGTTGGCGAGAATCTGCACCCAGCGGTCGAGCCGGCGCGACACGAGGCTCGTGCCGAGCGCAGGGCAGGCCACGCGCACGAACCGGCGGATCTTCACCTTGCGCGCGGCGAGCTTGCCAAGCGTGGCGGCGAGGGCCTTCAGCTGTTCGCCATCGGCTGCGAGCGCCTGCCGTGCTTCCTCGATCGCCGCCTGCGACAGGTCGGGATCTTCGGCGAGCCACGCGGTGTCGGTGACGAGCTTGAGGTCGAGCGCCTCGTACGGATCCGACCCGTCGGCGATGTTCATGCGGCAGAGGAGCTCGCCGACGAGCCCGCCGCGCGAGTGGCTGACGAGGTCGACCTCGGCGCCGTCGACCAGCAGCGCGTCCAGCCTTTCGGCGATTTCGAGCGCGTTCACGATCGGGCTCACCGTCATCGAGCGGTGCTCGAGCGCGATGACGTTGTCTGCGTACATCCGCTTCAGCCGCGCGAGCGTGCCGGAGCGGGCGGGCGACCACAGCTCGCCGAAGCTGCCCCAGGTGCTCGACGCGGTGCCGTGCAGGAAGAGCAGGATGCGTTTCCCGAGCTTGGCGGCAGCTGCGAGATCGTCCAGCGCGAAGTCGCCGCTGACCATGCGGCAGCGGTAGACACCCGGCCCCGGGCGCTTGCGGCCGTCTGTCTTGTCCTCGAAGCGCCGCGCGAGCTCGACGGCGGTCTTGCCGGCGACATCGACGCCGACGACCTTGAGCGACTTCATCACCCAGCCGGCGATGCCGCGCTCCTGGGCCTCGTCGCCGCCGAACGGGAGCGTGTCCGGAATCTCGAGGGCGCCGCTCGCGCCCGGTGCGCGCTTTTTCGTCTGCTCGAGCTTCTCGCGGTACTCGGCCGCGGTGAGCCAGATGCGCAGCCCGTCCTCGAACTCGACCTCGACGAGCTCGTCGTCGCGAACCGCGACCTCGGCCTCCTGCTCGGTGCCCGAGCGGAAGCTCCCGGGCCGGAACTCGGCCCTCACGGTCGCGAGCGTGGACGGCAGTGCGGAGCCCGACTCGTGCGGGACCTTGTACCCTTTCAGCTTGGTTTCCTGCGCCATCTGAGTCCCCTCGGTTGCGTGCTGTGTCGGTGTTGTCAACTGAAGATGCGCTTCTTCTTGTTGGCGCTGCTGCCTTCGAGCTGCGGATGCTGCGGAAAATCGCCCGCGTCGAGCAGGCTGCAGACGCGCGCGTGCAGCTGCTGCCAGGTGATGTCGTAGTTCGCGGAGCGGATTGCCGTGAGCGCCATCGCGGTCAGTGCGCCGTGGTACGCCCCGTCGATCAGCGCGTCATACGAGTACTCGGTCGGGTCGCAGCCGGAGAGCAGGATCTCCTTCATCTGCGCCTGAGGGTAGCGCTGCCGGTCGCGCGCCTTGGCCTTGCCAGGGGCTTTGAGCGCGCGCCTGCCGAGGTGCGCAGGATTCAGAAACCGGACCCGTCGATCGTCCTTGAACGGCATGCCGGGCGCGGCATCGGCGAGCGCTGCCCGCGTGAGGGTGCCGGAATGGCAGGAGTCGGAGATCACCGACAGGCTGACCCCGGTTGGCAGTCCCGCGAACAGTTCGCGCAACTCGTCGTCGATGAGCAGATGCTTGTCGCAGTCGTAGGGGCAGATGGCTTCGTCGTATTCCTCGTCCCCGGTGTCGTCGGCCACGTAGGTGCCGTGCGACGCGTTGGTGAAGACGAGCCGGTCACCGGCCTTCGCACGCGCGAGCAGCGCCTTGAGCCCCGCCACGATCTTCGCCTTGGTGGCCTCGGCGTCGAGCAGGACCTTCACGTCCGCTGGCGGGAATCCGTAATGCTCGACCAGGAGCCCCGCCCACGCTCTCGCGTCGTTGACGCAGCCCTTGAGATCGTCCCGGCCGGCGGGGTACTGGTTGATGCCGATGCAAAGCGCCTTGCTTGCCATGGCGGTCCCCCTCCTGGTCGGGAAGCTTCGACGGCGGCAACGAAAGCGAACGCCGCCGTTTCTTTTATCAGCATCGCGCTCATTTCACACTAGGCCAAAAGTCGTATGGTTGCCAACCCGAATGCACGGGTTCGAACATGTCTTCTGCGTCGGCGGGCTCAGGACCTCCGGATAGTCCGTTCGGACGATTGCGCCGCGAGCGGCTGCGGGACATCGTAGGAACGCATGGCGAGGCCCGGGAACTTTGGCAGTATGGCTTCGCTTGGTCTAAGGTGAAGACATGCTCGGCTCATCGCGGAGGACCAAACGATGTCGAAGTGCGATCTCTCGAACCACCATCGCCTGCCATGAATCCCGAACTGGTGCTCTTTGCCATCGAAGCCGGCGTCAAGCTCGGACGCAAGGTGAACGAGGTGCTGGTGGACGAAACGGCCCAGCGTCCGCTGCTCATGCCGCTCGGTGAGCTGTGCGGCAGCGTGGAAGAGGCGGACGCCATGCGCTTCTTCGCCGTCGAGCACGCGGAGCTCTGTGAGCCCGGCGGCCCGTGCTTCGAGATCCGAGACGACAATGCCAGGAAGCTCACCTTCTACCGGGCAATGCTCGGCGCGGAGACCGGCATCTCGGTCTGCTCGCCGGATCCCGCCGCGCGCCGTCTCGAGCTGATCCGCGGTCTCTCCGTGCTCGACCAGTTCGACCAGCAGTTCCAGGCCAAATCGCCGGCCCGGCGCATTTTCGGCACCGTCGTGGAGATCGGTGTCGACTACTTCGCGACCCACCCGGAAGCGATGGGACGCGACTCCGATGCGCGGAAGATCCTGGCGTCGTTCGTGGCCGGGCTCACGGAAGCAGATTTCGCCGAAGGTTCCGCGCGGCAGGTGCTCGCCGACCTGCTGGGGGCGGCGCTGCACGCGGTGCCCGAGAATGCGGCATTGGTGAGCGACGACCAGCGCCTGAGGGTGATGTTGAGCGGCGTGACCGGCGCGGTGGCCGACGATGTTCGCAAGGCGGTCGCCAATCAGGACGAGGTCGGCCGCCAGCAGCTCTTCCGCCGCATCGGCAGCAGCCTCCTGCGCGGCAGCGCGGCGGCGTTCGCCGGGAATGTCGACCTGTTCGTGCCGAACGACGAAAGCGCAGCGCTCATCAAGGACACGCTGACCCAGGTGTTCGACGGGGTGAGAGGCCAGGAAGATCTCTTCACGAACGATTCGCTGGAAGCGATCTTCAAGAGCGCGCTGCGTGCGACCGCGGAGAACGCCGGTCTGCTGACCGACAAGAAGGCACTGCAGGAGCTCGTCGCCCGGACGACCACCGTCCTGGCCGACCAGCAGTGGGGCAGGACGTTCTCGAAGGCCACCGCCGGCGCGGTCCTGAGGGAGGCGCTGGAGGTCACGCGGGAGAACATCGAGACCATCGTCGATCCGAAACACCCGCAGCAACAACTGCTGGCGCAGGCCCTGGCGGCGATGGCGGGGAGTTTGTCGACCAAGCTGGCGGGCGGCGGAAGCATCCAGGATCTGCTGTCGCACCGGCAGGTGGTGGATCTCTCGAAGCTGGTGCTCGAAGAGGTGGCGCGTCATCCCGAGCAACTGCTCGCGGGCGGCGGCAGCGATCCCCGCAAGGCCGTGCTGGCGCAGGTCATCGCCTCGGTGGCGAGGGCGCTGGGCGACGAGCCGACGCTGCTCACGAACGGCGAGGGTTTCCTGCGACTGGTTCGCAC
>JAEUMX010000138.1 GCA_016791285.1 Burkholderiales bacterium | reverse complement strand
TGCGACGCCAACGTTTCGCCTCCCCCCTTCAACACTGCTGCCGCGTGGGAGGTCGAAAAGACAGTTGGTCTCTGGACCTTGGGTAAGCCTCCCCTTTATCTGAAATAGCCCCGCACCTGCATCGGAGGGTGCCGTTCAACGGCATCTTCCGGGACAGGTACCCAATCGTTGACTCCGACGCGCTTGGCGTAATCATGGAAGCAGAGATCGGTCGACCCGCGCCGGACCCTGTGCACAAGAAGGAGGGGCCATGAAAAGGATCGTCAATGCATTCATCGCGGCAGTCGTGGTCGGCTCGGCATCCCTGGTCGAGGCACACGAGGTCGAAGTCGTCCTCTACCCCACGATCGGTCCGGTCAGTGTTCCCGCTTTCGGCATCGTCTCCCCCAGCTTCGGGGCCTTTGCCGCCAACGCTCTCTTCGCGTTGCAGAGCGGGCGGCGGAACGCGGGCGGCAGCATTCTTCTCACCCCGACCGCGTTCAACACCATCGGTGCCCGGATTTCCAACAGATCCGGCAAGGTGCAGGCGAGCGTGTACGACATGTGGGCGACCAAGGGCAGCTCGTGGCGAGGATTCATCCCCTCCTACGGCCCGTTCGCGAACGAGAGAGGCACCCACTTTCGCGCCGCCGTAGCTATCACGAGCCACTCCGCCTTCGCCCTCAAGGACGTGATCATATCCGCCACGTATGCCGATGCGCCAGGTCAGGTCTTCAGCTTTCCCCTGGGCGGACCGCAGGGGGAAGGGCTCTACCAGTCGTTCGGGTCCAACCGCTTGCGCGGCATTTCGTGGGGTCCAGACGGCAGGGCGGGTGGCGGCGACGACACCGTCTACGACGTCAACAATCCGGGATCGTATACGACACCAGTCAATCAGATCCTGTCCGTCGGCCAGGGCGAGCTGGGATTCTCGGACCCTTCGGACCCCACGAGCGACGCGGAGCAGTTCGCCGCATATCGCGACTATCTCAGAGGATTCGCCCCCTACACCTTCAGCTACACATATGGCCTCCGTGGCGTCGCGAGCACGGTCAGCGTCGAAGTGAATCTGACGACCCGACCGGGGACGGGGCATCATCATCGACCGCCTCACCGCGGCGTCCGGCCGTTCCGCCCGTTCCATGATCGCTGAGAGGGACGCATTGCAGGCGCGCCGTTTCGTCCCGACCACTTTCAAAGGCGGATCTGGCATGTCCTATACGTACCTCGAGCCACCACTCCCGGAGCGCTGCGGGCGTTCCGGGGTTTCCCGGTCACCTCTTGCAGAGGTAGGCAATCATGAACAGAAGACGTCTTGTCGCCGCCACCTTGGCGGCCGGTCTCGTCGGACCTTACATCGGGCCCGCTTACACCGAACCGCCGGTCTCGGCCGTGATGCCCGCCGACATCAAATGGAAGGATGCCCCGATTCCGGGTGTACAGACCGCGGTCCTCGCCGGCGATCCTGGGCAAGCCGGCATCTATGTCATTCGCGCGAAGCTTGGAGAGGGTGCCAAGGTCATGCCGCACACGCACCCGGATACCCGCTACGACACGGTGCTGTCCGGTGAACTGTACTTCGGGTTCGGCGAGACCTTCGATCCGAGCAACGCGAAGCTCTATCCCGCCGGTGCGCAGATCACGGTCCCCGCGAACAAGCCGCACTTCGCGTGGGTGAAGAACGGCGAGGCGGTTCTGCAGGAGGTCGGCATCGGCCCGTCCGGGCATGTCGCGTACAAGAAATAGAAGCGGTGAGGCTGTAATCGCGCCATGCGGCGAGCGACGCCGCACGAGACACTTCTTCAAGACGCTTGCGCGTCGCCTTGCTCGCCAGTACCTACTTCATCGGGATGCTCCATCTCGGTTCGGGTCGAGCCAAAACGTCCACCCGAGGAGACATCACCGTCCCGAATTCACGGCAACTCTACGACCTGGGAGGTTCAACTTGCCCAATAAGGTCGAACAACTTCTGAATCGCATTCAACCTGTGCGGCGCGACCTTCTTAAGGGTTTGCTCGTTACAGGTGCGCTTTGCGAACATCGCACTCCCTGCGTCCACCGTACGCTCTTCATGTCGCCTGCGACGAGCTCGAACGGCTCTCAGGCTCGCGCTTCCCGCTCCGAAGCGGCGAGCGCGCCCGCCTCGTACCAGTCCTTGCTCGCGTTCACGACCTTCACCACGAGCAGCATCACCGGCACTTCGATCAGCACACCGACCACAGTCGCGAGCGCCGCGCCGGACTTAAAGCCGAAGATGCTGATGGCGGCGGCCACCGCGAGCTCGAAGAAGTTGCTCGCTCCGATGAGCGCGGACGGCCCCGCCACGCAGTGCGCGACGCCGAGCCGGCGATTCAGCAGGTACGCCAACCCGGAATTGAAGAGAACCTGGATCAGGATCGGGACTGCCAGCATCGCGATCACGAGTGGTTGGTCGAGGATCGCCTCGCCCTGGAAGGCGAAGAGCAGCACGAGCGTGGCGAGGAGCGCGGTGAGCGACAGCGGCTGGATGCGTGCGAGCACCGCGTGGTAGGGGTCCTTACCCTTCGCGAGCAGCACCTTGCGCATCACCTGCGCAATGATGACGGGGATGAGGATGTACATCACCACCGACGTGAAAAGGGTGTCCCACGGCACGGTGATCGCCGAGATGCCGAGCAGCAAGCCGACGATGGGCGCGAATGCGAACACCATGATCGTGTCGTTCAGCGCCACCTGCGTCAGCGTGAAATGGGGTTCGCCTTGCGAGAGGTTGCTCCAGACGAACACCATCGCCGTGCACGGCGCGGCGGCGAGCAGGATCAGGCCGGCGATGTAGCTGTCGATCTGGTACGCGGGCAGGTGCGGTGCGAACACGTGGCGGATGAAGATCCAGCCGAGCAGCGCCATCGAGAACGGTTTCACCGCCCAGTTCACGAAGAGCGTCACGCCGACGCCCCGCCAGTGCTGCTTCACTTCGTGCAGCGCGCCGAAATCGATCTTCATGAGCATCGGAACGATCATCACCCAGATGAGCAGCCCGACGGGGATGTTCACCTGGGCGATTTCCATCCGCCCAACCGCCTGGAAGAATCCGGGTGCGATCTGACCGAGCGCGATGCCCGCGACGATGCAAAGCCCCACCCAGAGGGTGAGCCAACGCTCGAAGAAGCCCAGCCCGCTACTGGACTCGGCCTTCGCGACCGCCTCGCACGCAACGCTCACGCCGCGGGGGCCTCGGGTTGCGTCTTGCCGATGTCGTCGAGCTTCCTCTGCAGGGAGAGCCGATCCAGTTTGTCGAAAGAGAGATTCATGAAGATGTTGATGCGGTTCTGCAGGTGGGTGTAAGCGCGAAAGAACGCGCGGCGCTTCTCTTCGTCGGTGCCTTCGACTGCTGCGGGATCCTCTACGCCCCAGTGCGCGGTCATCGGCTGCCCCGGCCACACCGGGCAGACCTCGCCGGCGGCGTTATCGCAGACGGTAAAGACAAAGTCGAGCCCCGGGGCGCCCGGTTGCGCGAACTCGTCCCAGCCTTTGCTGCGCAGGCCCGCGGTGTCGATGCGGTGCTTCTCCAGTATTTCCAGCGCGAACCGATTGACTGTCCCCTTGGGATGACTGCCCGCCGAGCAGGCGCGGTACTTTCCGCGGCCTGCGGCGTTGAGGTAGGCCTCCGCCAGGATGCTGCGCGCGGTATTGCCCGTGCAAAGGAAGAGGACGTTGTAGGGGCGGTGTTCGGTCATCGGACTCGTTTCCGGCGGTAGGGAAAGGGGCGTCAGGCGCGACGGTGTGGCGCGGGGAAGGCGACCTTCACGCTCTCCACGGCGGGCGCACAGCAGGCCGCAGCCTTCGTCTCCGACGACGACGGCACATCGTCCTTGCCGAACATCGGGATCGTGTCCAGGCTGTGGAAGGATTCCCACGCGATGCCTTGCGGATCCACCGTCCAGTGTTTGTTCGAGCGCGCGTAGCAGCAGGCGGCCTGCTGCTGCGCGACCGCGGGAAGCGCGGCGGCGTCGAGGCGCGCGCGCAGCTCACCAAGCTCTTCGTCGGTCTCCACCTGGATGCCCAGATGATCGAGACCAACGTGGCGACCGCGGGTCGATATGGCGAAGTTGACACGCGGGTCGTCCAGCATCCATCTCGCGTAGTCGGGTTTGAGCACGGTCGGCTCGGCCGCAAAAAGCGCGCGGTAGAACCGCACGCTCACTTCCAGGTCGGCGACGGCAACGTGCACGTGCAGTCGTTTCATGGGGGCGCTCGTTGGAACGGAGATCAGAGTACATTTCGAATATTATCGAAATGTGTCGGTGCGTCAACCAGACCGGAAAGGACCCATTTCCTCTTCGATGGCGAATCGCGGTTCTCTACCTGTTGCCCGGCCTGGCTGTGGCAATCATCGCCGGCCTCATGATCGGCTGGCTCCGGCCGGGATAGGGCGTCTACCGTCTGGCCTTCGGCTTCGGTGCGGGGACCGCAACGGCAGCCGTCGGCATGCAGAGCTCGGGATGTCCTCCGCAGCAGTCGTGCGTGAGGAAGTCGAGCAGCGCCGCCATCTGGTCGAAGCGCGGCGCATACAGGACGAAACGGCCCGCGGGGCGGGACGACACCAGCCCGGCGTTGGCGAGTTCCTTCAGGTGAAAGGACAGCGTCGCCGGTGGGATGCCGGTGCGCTCGCCGATGACGCCGGGGCTCATGCCTTCCGGTCCCGCCTCGACCAGCATGCGGAAGACGGTGAGCCGCGATTCCTGTGCAAGTGCTCCGAGGGCTTTGACGGCGTCCTTCAGGTCCATCGGGCAACGCTATCAAGACGCGCAACCCTGCGCAATCCTTGGTTGTACAAGAATCGGCAGCGCGTCAGGTATGGTCTTGAGCATGTCTGATGCGCGGTCCGCAAATCTCCGTTCTGTATCGTTGCGGGCAGAGGGTTAAGGAGAACGTGGAGGAGAGAATCCACGCGGTACACATCGCTTGGTGCGTGCCTGTCTTCAGCTTGTTCTATCCTTCGCCTGCCAGAATACTTTGACGGCCGAAACTGTGAGAACCAACCCTAGCAGTAGCGTCAACGCTTTCGTTGGGACGACGCCCAGGAGCAATACGCCGAGCGCCGCGCCGGTTACCGAGCCAGCAGCCATCCACGCAACCAGGCGACGGTCGCGCGCCAGCGCTCGGAAGGCTCCCGCCTTGCGGTAGCGCGCGAAGCCCACCAGCATCGTTGGCAGACTCACCGCCAGCGACAGGCTGCCCGCGACCTTGATGTCGACGGCGAACAGCAGGACCAGGGCTGGAATCAGGAGCTCTCCGCCGGCCACGCCGAGAAGCGCCGTGACGGCGCCGATGACGCACCCGGCTGCCACCCCTGCCGCCGTCTGCAGATGCCCCTCGCCGATCAGCGGCCGACCGATACGGTGCAGACCCACGAGCCCTTCTGCGACCATCGCGAGCGCCAGTGTGGTCAGGAGGAACAGCATCAGGCGGCTCAAGGTCCGTGCGGAAAGTTGGATGGCGCGTCCTGCCGCAAGCCATGCGCCGACCAAGCTGCCAGCGAGCAGGGTGAGTACGACATGGGCATGACCTACCACTTCCTGCAATGGGATGGTGCTTGAGCGAAAGACGAGCGCCGCGACCACGACCATCAGGCTGATGGCCTTGTTGATGATGACTGCTTCGAGGGCCGCCAACCGGAACCGCCCGACCAGGACAGGGAGCCGGAACTCGGCACCGCCCAGGCCGATCAGCCCGCTCAGGACGCCGATTGCACCGCCCCACGAGAAGGCTTCGAATCCGTGCCGCGAGCGTGCGGTGGCTTTGCTACGCTCCACTGCGCTCACTCGCCGCGCGATTCCCGTGGCGCGCCGAGCGGAATGACGTCGCTCGCTCGCAGGCAGACGGTAACAGCCTTACCTGCGCTCACGGCGTAACGGCGGACCGCGCGCTCCGGCAGCCGCATTTGCAACCGGGCATCCGCGAGTCCTTCGGGTCGCAGCCAGACCAGGGTCTCGCCGCCGAGTTGGATGACTTCTTCGACGATGGCGGGAACCGGATTTTCCAGGTGGCTGCCCCACGGTTTGTCACTACGCGCCAGCAGAACGTTGGGCGGCAGTACTGCAAACTTCACGTTCGTCTCGCTGCCGGCTGGCAGCTCGCCGGCCGCGCGCAACGTGTGCGGACCCCAGCGCAATACCGTGCGTCCGGTGCGCGCCTTGTCCACCACCGCCTCGAAGACATTGGGGATGTCGAGCAGCCGCGCTGCTGCCTCGCAGCAAGGGCGTGTCAGCACCTGCGCCGTGGGCCCCGCCTGCAGACTCCGGCCGCGGCGCACCAGCACCAGGTTCGCAGCCAGTTGTGCGGCCTCGTCCAGGTCGTGGGTGACCAACACCACGGTGGCTCTGAGCTGCTCGTGCAGGCGTCGCAGCTCGACATACAAGCGCTTTCGCGTGCTGTGGTCGACGGCCGAGAATGGTTCGTCGAGCAGCAACACTTTCGGCTCGCGAGCAATGGCACGACCGAGGGCAACGCGTTGCCTCTGACCACCGGACAGCTCATGTGGATAACGCCCTTCGAGGCCGTCGATGTGAGCAAGCGCTAGACAGCGCTGCGCGCGCGCCTTGCGTTCCAGCCGGGGCAGGTGCGTGAGCGCCGTCTCCACGTTGCCCAACACCGTGAGATGCGGAAACAAAGCGTAGTGCTGCGGCACGAGCCCGATCGGGCGTAGCCGGGTCGGCATATGCCACCCGCGAACACTGTCGCTCCAAGCTTCGCTCCCGAAGGTTACCCGCTCGCGCCGCAGCCGCAGCAGGCCGGCGATGGCGCGCACGATGGAGGTCTTGCCGCTGCCGGAAGGACCCACCAGCGCAGTGATGGCGCCCTCCGGGAGTTCGGCGGCGAAATCCAGGGGCGGCCCGTCGTGACCGAGGTCGAGGGCAAGGCTCACGGGGCGCGCCGCCGCTGGATCAGTCGCTCCATCAGGCCGTAGCTCACGCCGATGGTGACCAGAGAGATCACCAGCAGCAGCAGGGCCATCGCCCCGGCCGAGTGCAAGTCGAAGGATTGCACCTTGTCGTAGATCGAAATTGCGACCGTCCTGGTTTCACCGGGGATATTCCCACCGACCATCAGAACGACGCCGAATTCGCCCATCGTGTGGGCGAAGGTCATCACGGCGCCGGAGAGGATGCCGGGCCACGCGAGAGGCATTTCGATGCGCCAGAACGCCTGCCAAGCCGTCAGTCCGCAACATTGAGCAGCCTCGCGGACATCCGGCGAGATTGCCTCGAAGGCACGCTGCATGGGTTGCACGGCAAACGGAATGTTGAAGATGACGGAAGCGACCACCAGTCCGGAGAAACTGAATGCCAGGGTATGGCCTGCCACGCGTTGATAGAGCTGGCCAAGCACCGTCTGGCTGCCCATCGCCACCAGGAGGTAAAAACCGATGACGGTAGGTGGAAGCACCAGGGGCAGCGCCAGCAGGCCTTCGATCCACGGCCGCCCTTTGATCCGAGTGAAAGCCAGCCAGCGGGCCACCGCCAAGGCAAGGGGCAGCAGTATTAGCAGGGTAACGACCGCGAGCTCGATCGACAGGACGATCGATGCCCAGTCCATCACTCGCCGACTTCGCCTGGGAGGGCGAAGCCGTAACGGATCAGGATCTTCCGGGCAGCGGGTTTCTGCATATACCGATAAAAGGCGGTCGCCGTCTCGTCGGCGCTCTTGAGGAGCACCATGCGCTGCTTCAAGGGCTCGGTGGCATGCCATTCCGCGGGGATCAGGGCGAAGCTGCCGAGCTTCGCGACTTCTGGGGCCTTGGAAAGCGAAAGGGGCACGACACCGCCCTGGCTGGATCCCGAGGCAGCGAACTGCATGGCCTGGGCCGCATTTTCGCCGAGCACCAGCTTTGGCTCGATGGCCGACCACAGTCCTGCGTATTGCAGCGCCGCCCTGGCCGCCCGGCCATAGGGAGCGTGCTCGGGATTGGCGATGGCAAAACGCTGAATGCGGCCGTCGGCGAGGGCGGCCCTGAGGTCCGCGAACTCAGCGTCGACCTTCAGAATGGATCCGCGCGGCGCGAACAGGACAACGCGGCCCACCGCGTAGAGCACGCCGCGATCACGCGTCAAGCCCCGGTCGGTAAGCTGGTAAACGAAGTTCTCGTCGGCCGACAGGAACATCTGAAACGGCGCGCCGTTCTCGATTTGCATTTTGAAGGTACCCGAGGAGCCGTAGGAAATCTTGATGTCCTGACCCGTATCTTTCTTGAACTGCTCGACCACCTCCGCTAGCGCGAACTTGAGGTCGGCAGCGGCGGCGACGGGGGGCGGTTCGGCTGCCCACGCCAGACCGAATCCGCCCAGAAGCAATATGCACGCGGCAAGCGTCTCTCTGATTGGCACGGCACCTCCCTTTCGTTATGTCCTTTAGGCTATAACGAAGCCGGCCATGCGTCAACGCGGGGCTCCGGATTCTAAGGCGCGAGGCGACGCAGCGCTTCGAGCTCGTCCAGCGCGGAGCTGTTTAAGCGCGCTTCGAGTGCGGCGTAGCGTTCGACGAGCTCGCTGCCGAGGGGCGTCAGCGCTGCGCCGCCGCCACCTCTGCCTCCGGTCGCAGTCTCGACGACGGGACGACCGAAGCCCTGATTGAGGGAATCGATCAAGAGCCACGCGCGCTTGTACGTCATGCCGAGTGCCCGGGCGGCCGCGCTGATGGAGCGGGTCTCGTCCACGCGTCTCAAGAG
>JAEUMX010000339.1 GCA_016791285.1 Burkholderiales bacterium | reverse complement strand
GTCCTCGGCGACGTCGACCATGTTGAGCACCACCAGCAGCGGCACGCGCATCTCGGCGAGCTGGCTCGTGAGGTAGAGATTGCGCTCCAGGTTGGCGGCGTCGACGATGTTGATCACCAGCGTCGCTTCGCCCGCATGCACATAGTCGCGCGCGACCTTCTCGTCGAGCGAGACTTCGCGGTCCACCACGTCGAGCGAGTAGGTGCCCGGCAGATCGACCACTTCGAAGCGCAGGCCGTCGTGCTTGTATTCACCGCTCTTCTTCTCGACGGTGACCCCCGGCCAGTTGCCGACCTGCTGGCGCGAGCCGGTGAGGGCGTTGAACACGGTGGTCTTGCCGCAGTTGGGATTGCCCACCAGGGCGATGGTGTATGACTCGTTCATCACAGTTTCTCCACGCTCAGGGCATCGGCTTCGTCCTTGCGCAGCGACAGGGCGAAGCCGCGCACACGAATCTCGACCGGATCTCCCATCGGCGCCACGCGCGTGACGCTGAGTTCCGCGCCGGGCGTCAGGCCCATCGACAGGAGCTTGCGGCGATAGGCGCCGCCGGCTTCCGAAAAGCCGCGCACGCGGGCGCGGTCACCGACTTTGAGCTCTCTCAAGGTAGTCATCGTTCTTGTCTCCGCCGCTAGCGTGAAGCGCCATCGGGCCCTCCGGCCTCCGCCGGCAGGGTGCGGATGTACATCACGAGCTTCCAGATGTCCGACTCGCTCAGATAGTCCTTGTAGGCGCGCATGGCGGTCGCGCGCGGCTTGCCCAGCCCCGGGCGGTCGATGAGTTGCGCGCCCTGGCGGGCCGGCCAGTGAAAATCGCCGGAGCCGTGCAGGATCACCCAGAACATCTGACCGTCGGTGATCGGTGCCATGGTTTGCTGGCAGAGGAAGTTGCGCGGCGGCGGGTCGAGGTCGACGCCGTCCCTGCCGGCCGTCTCACCCTTGAAGCCGTGGCAGTTCACGCATGCCATCGGCTTCGCGTCGCGTTCGTAAAGGAGTCGGCCCCGCTCGATGTTGGCCGCCGTTTTCGGCACCGGGTTCACCAGCTTCTGATAGCTTTCCGGTGCGGACTCGGTGTCCCGTTGCTGCGGGCAGCGCAGCAGCGGTGCGCCGGCCTCTTCTGCGGGTGTCATCGGGGTTTGCTTGTTGCTGGCGGAGCATGCGGCCAGGCTCGACAGCATCAGAGCCGGGATCAGCCGCCGCCACGCGTTCGCTGGGGAGTTCATCTGTAGTTGTCCCTTTCAGTAGACGATTCGATAGCGCATGCCGAGCACCAGGGCGTCGTCGATGGTCGGATCGGTGCCCGGATTGATAATGTACTGTACGTCTACCTGCATGCTGAGCCAGGGAAACACCGGCACCCAGTACGTGGCTTCGATCGCGTACTCGGCGTCCTCGACGGTTGTTCCCGCAAGTTCCTGCGCGGTCTTGTAGCGCGAGCCGTTGATTGGCACCGACACGCCGATGGCAGCGACGTCTTCGTCGCGTCCTGGAAACAGACCGGTGTACGCGAAGCCGCCGCTTACGTAGTACTGGATCTGGTTCACGTTCTGGTCCGCCATCCCCACGCGGGCGAACGCGGAGAGACCCTCGGTCGGCTTGCCCGGCTCGGTGTACAGCGAGCCTTCGAGCAGCGCGTAGACACCCGGCTTGCCGAAGGTCTGCACCGGGTTGCCGTCGGCATCGACCTCGAGCAGGTTGTCGAACGGTCGCGAGTAGTACCACGCACCGAGCGCGGCGTGGATGAAGCCGCCCTCGTCGACGCCACGCGTGTAGCCGACTTCGCCCAGCACGAGGTAGCCGTCGTCGCGGCTCAGGATGATGTGGGTGCCGTACGGGTTGTTGGGATTGCCGGCCACGCCGTCGACGATGGCTGCCTGAACGTAATAGTTCGGCGTGGGGTGGAAGGCAACGCGCGCGCCGAGACACGCGGTTGCATAGATGCAAGGCCCGTTGCGCCCGCTCTGCGAGAGATCGACGCCGGTACCGAAGCCTCCGTTCATGAAGACAGCGGCGGTTTCCTTCACGTCGAACTCGGTATCCACCGCGTACATGCCGGCGCGGATGGAGATCATTTCGTCGAAAAAGCTGGGCTCGATCCAGCCCTCGAAGAGCCGCGTGGTTCCGACGTCGTTGGCGAGGTTGCTCGGCGCGTTGAGCGAGCCGGTGCCTTCGCCCGGGTCCTGCCCGTACATGCCGAGGCCGCGCACGAAAACGATCGTGTTGGGCAGACCGATCAGGCGCTGCAGATCGACCGCGAGCGTCGGTTCGACGAGGCCGGGAAAGTAGGTCTTGCGCTGCACGCCGCCACTCACCACCGACTGAATGTCGTTGGTGGTGGCAAGTCCGACCACGACGCCGTATTCCTCCAGCGACGAGCGGGCGCCGTTCCAGTCGCCGGTCAGCGTCGATCGCTCGAAAAGCCCTGGTTCGGGTTTCTCCGTGCTGGTGTCGCCCTCGCTCGCCGGAGGCTCTGTCTCGCCCGTCTCGGGCGTTCCCCACGGCGTCGTGGTGGGCTGCTCGGACTCCGCGCGCGGCGTCACGTCCTGGGCCTTCGCAACCGTGCCGCAGACGAGCGCGCAGACCATGAGAACGATCGAGCATGGCCTCGACCAATCGGGTACTTCGAAGAAAGCGGGCCCCTTGGCGGGGCTTGCACCGCAAGTGTCGTGTGCCATTGCTGTAACTCCTCCCGAACATCAACAGGACTCGCACACGAGAATCCTGTTGGCCATGCCGCCGCCCAACGCGAAGCGGGTCTCGCCGCGCATGACGACGATGCCGGAACCCTGGCGCTGCCGCACGGTGATCTCCGCGCCGACATTGATCCCCATTTCTGCAAGACGAAGGGCGAGGGTGGCGCCGCCCTGGATGGCAACCACCTTGACGGTGGTGTTCTCGCTTGCCATCGCAAGCGGAAAGGGGCGGGGTTCGGTATCGGATTTCATTTACTTCGTGAAACAAGAATTGTTCTGTTTCGTCTTCAAATTTTTTTGGCGTCAGTGGCGCAGCCCGGCGCCGGCCAGCGCGCGCAGCAGGATGGCGATCGTGCTGCCGTTGTGGAGCATCGAGGCGGTCACCGGGGGCACGATGCCGAGCGCGGCGGCCGACAGGATGGTGGTGTTGAGGCCCATGGTGAGCTTGAAATTGCTGGCGATGAGCGCCTGCGTGGCGAGCGCCAGGGCCTTCGCGTCGGCCACCCGGCCGATGTCGTCTTCAAGGAGCGCGATGTCGGAGGCAAGCCGCGCGATGTCCGCGCCGTGGTGCATGGAAATGCCGACATGGGCGCCGGTGAGCGCCGGAGCGTCGTTCACTCCGTCGCCAACGAAGGCGATGCGTGCGCCCTTGGCCGCCAAGCCCGCGACAATCCCGGCTTTCTCGTGCGGCAGCAGGCCGGCGTGGAACGCGTCCAGGCCGAGTTCCTTCGCCATCGCGGCGGCGCGTTCCGGGTGGTCGCCAGTCAGCATCAGAATGCGCCTGGCGCCCAGCTCGCGCAGCCGCGCGACGGTCGCCTTGCTGTTGGGGCGCAGCGTGTCCTTGAGCGCCAACACGCCCAGCAGTTCCCCGCCGTAGCCGATGTAGAGCAGGGTCTTGCCTTCGTGGTGCAGGCGTTCGATCGTTGTCGCATGCGCGGCCGTGGAGATGCGCTCGTCGTCTTCGACGAAATGGCGCGATCCGACCACGATGCGGCGGCCATCGACCACGCTCGCCACCCCATGCGCGACGATGAACTCCACTTCCTTGTGGTCGAAGTGGTGCGGATGGTCGAGCCGGTGAGCGGCCTCGACCACTGCCAGCGCCAGCGGATGGAAGTAGTGCTCCTCCACCGAGGCGGCGAGGTTGATCAGATCCTCCGGGGTATAGCCGGCGCCGAAGGCGATCGCGTCGGTCACCTGCAGTTCGCCGCTGGTGAGGGTGCCGGTCTTGTCGAACACGAAGGTGTCGGCATCGGCCAGACGTTCCAGGGCGCTGGCGCCCTTGATCAGGATGCCGCCCTGGCCGCCGCGGTACATCGCTGCCTTGAACGCGACCGGCGTGGCGAGCTTGAGGGCGCAGGAATAGTCGGCCTGCAGCACCGCGGCCACGCGCGCCCAGTCGTTCGAGAGGAGCCAGGTCGCACCCGCCAGCCCCAGCACCATCGGCACCGTGCGGTCGGCCAGACGCGCGGCTTCGAGCTGTGTTTCGCTCTTGGCGGCGAGCGACTGTTCGACGAAGTCGGCGATGCGCGCCGCGGCGGCGTTGCGCCCCACCTGTTCGGCATAGATGCGCAAGCGTCCTTCCACGACCACCGTGCCGGAGAGCACGCGGTCGCGACGGCGGCGCTGCACCGGCACGCTCTCGCCGGTCATGGTCGCCTCGTTCACCAGCGCCTCGCCACCCAGCACTGTGCCATCCACCGGGATCACCGTTCCGGTGGCGGCGATCACGGTGTCGCCGACCGCGAGCTCCTCCGCATCCACGCGCATCTCGACGCCGTCGCGCTCGATCCACACGTGGCCGCTGGCCGGCTTGAGCAGACTGCGCAGCATCTCGTCGGAGCGATGCGCGATGGAATTCTCGAGATACTGACCCAGCGCCAGCAGGAAGGACGTTGCGTTGGCGGCGAGGTAATCGCGCCGGCTGATGGAAATCGCCACCGCCAGCGCTTCCAGAACGTGGGACGTGATGCCGCGTTTGAGGAAGTCATCCATCGCACGGCCGAGCACGGGCACGGCGGTGCCAAAGGCGACCGGTCCCTGCAGCGCCGGCCGCAGACTTTGCGTCGCGAGCAGGGTGGCACCGCTCACCGCAACCGCGCCGAGCTCGGTGGACTCGTCGTCTGCCGACCGGGTAGTTCTCACAGGCGGCGGTTTCAGGGCGAGGATTGCCTGCTCGACCCGGTCGGCATCGGTCTCGCCGGTCTCGTATTCCACCGCCATCGAGCGCGCGGCAGTGTTCACCTGCACCCGCCGTACACCGGAGATGGATTCCACACCCCGCGTGATTCGCAACGCGTCGAGCGTCGTCCCCGAGCGGCAGCGGTAGCGCAGGCGCACGCGCCCGCGCGTCCGGTGCAGCGGCTCGAGCGAGGCGAACCAGGCGGCCGACATCAGGCGTCTCCGTGACGCTCCGCTTCGACTTCGGCCTTGATGTCGGCCATCTGCTCTTTCATTTCTTCGAAGCCCGAGGCCACGCTGGTGTAGAGCTTCATGCCGGCCTTCACCAGTTTGCCGCGCAGTTCCTCGTCGGAGAGCACCCACGCGGCCGCCGCGCCGACCATGGCGCCGAGGAGGAACTGCTCGGTCTGGCGCGTGCGCAGGAACGCCGGCAGGCCCTGCAGGAGGGTGGAGTCCATCATGCCGGCGCCATAGGCCGGGCCGTAGCCGTAGCCGGCGGGCGCGCCCCCGGGCATTGCGCCGTGGTGTGTCGCGCCGTGCGGTGCGCCGGGTGCGCTTCTTGCCATGCCCGACGCGTCCTCGCCCATCTGCTGCCAGCCACCGCCGGCGCCTGCCCCGTAGCCCGCCTGGGCCGGCGCGCCATAGGCCGGCATGCCGTACTGCGGGGCGGCCTCGTAGCCCATGTTCTGGCCGCCGTGCTTCTTATGCTTCTTGCCCATGAGACTTCTCCTGTTTGCATGGTGCGCAATCGCGCAGCAGTCGTTCGATGAGCAGCACGCCGGCCGCGCCCGCTGCCGTGGCAACCAGCATTCCGCCGTAGTCGCCCTGGCGGTAGGCCATGGCGGCGCGCTCACCTGCAGCGACCGCCGCACCGCCCTGCAATGCGCGGCGCAGGATGCGCTTGGCATCGGCCTGCGAGGGCGTCCCGGTCACCGGAATGGCCGTGAGGCAGCCGCCGGCGACGAAGCCCTTGACGAAGCCGCCGCTGATGAGCTGCGGCATCACCGGCCGCAGTTGTGGGTCTTGCCGAAAGTTCACGATGCCTCCTCTGCCGCCGGCTTGGTGGTGCGCTTGCGCGACGCACGCGCCCGGCGCGGTTTTGCGGGTACCGCAACGGCTGCGGCTTGCTCACCGGCGTCCGCCGCTGCGGGCGCGGTGAGACGCACGCGTGCGCGCGCGGATGCGTTCTCGATGGTTTCGAGGCCGGACACGGTGGCGTCACGCAGGCCGCGCTGCGCCTTCGCCAGACCGGCCTTGGTCGTGTCGGTCCTGAGCAGCCGCAGCACGACTGCGCCGGCCAACATTCCTGCCGCAAACGGTAGGAGCGGATACATATCAGTTCTCCCTCTGGGTTGGGCCGGCTCGGTTCTTCCACAGATAGACCCCTGTGCCACCCGCGACCATGCCGGCCAGCATGGCGGGATGCATCTGACGCAGGAGGGGGCTCAGAACGCCGAGTGGACCCGCCCGCGGTCCAAGCTGGGCGAACGCCTTCTCCAGAAAATCGGAGATGGCGCCGTGGTGCACGTATGCCTGCTGCGGCGGAATGCCGTGGGCGGCGTGGTAGCGTTCCTTGGCGATGGCGTCCAGCACGGCCTCACGGAACCGGGGCAGGTACTGCTGAAGAGCCGCCGCCTGCAGGTTCAGGAAAGCCGCTCGGACCTCCGGCTCGGCCACCGACGTCAGCAGGTTCTCGTAGAGCCGGGCGCTCTGTATCGCGCCCGCGACGGCGCGCTGGCAGTTGGCGAGCCAGCTCGGTCCGACCGCGGTTTCCTGCGGGAAGGGATCGAGCGGGCGCGGCACGCCAAAGCGCTGACACAGCGCGGAAAGCGTCGCGATGCGCCGCTCCTGCGATGCCACGATGGTGTCGAAGGGCGGCTGCGGCCCGAAAGCCTCCACCATGCGCGCATGGAAGCTGCGCGCCGCGTATTCGTCGTAGAGGGCGATCCGCAGCGCTTGGTGCAGGACCGGGAAGGGCGCGTTCGTATCGACGGCGCGGCTGCGGAGGATGGGTTCGTCATAGTTGTTCACGAAGGGTCTCCTCGTATCCTTCATGCAGGATGTCGATCAGCGTCTGTGCTTCCGGCGTCTCCCGCTGGGCCAGCAGATCGGCCCAGGCCGCATCCGGAATGATCGTGCTGTCGTATTCCACCGCGCACGAGCGCGCCGGCAGATTCAGGCGGATCGAGCGCACCCCGCGCATCGCGCCGAGCGCGCTTTGCAGATGCTCGATATCGTCCTTTCCCAGGTTGCTGGTGAGCAGACCCACGACGTCGAGCTTGAGGCGCACGCGTCCGGGAATCTGATGGGCGAGACGCAGGCTGGGCAGAAACCTGGACACGATCTGCCACAGATCGCTTGCGCTCGGAGCGCCAGGGTCGGGTGAACGAGGTTTGTCGGTAGCCATTTCGCATACCTGGGAAACTTCCCCCTGGCTGACTGGCCGCGACGGCTTGCGTGCGGCTGGCGGGCTACCGGTGAAGGCAGGCGGTGATGCGCAAAATCAAGCGCAGTTTAGCATTGTGCGGTGCAGTAATGTTGATCCAGATCAAAGGACCGGCTCCCCGCTCGGCTCCGGAGTCGGCGGACGGCCCCGACATGCCGCGGCTCAGGATGCAAGCTTGAACTCGACCGGCACGACCACGGTGAGCGGTCGTCGGGCAAGACGTGCTTCGATGGGAAGCTCCGATACCGCCTTTCTGACCATCTTGATCGCCTGCTCGTCGAGCACCTCGTGACCACTCGAACGATCGAGGCCGACGCCGATGACGGCACCGCCGGCGGCGAAGCTCACGGCCACCCGCACGCGCCCCTGCCAGCCCCGGCGCAGCGCCATCGCGGGATAGTCTCTGTGCCTGTTGGCGCGCTCATGGAGCCGGCGCAGATAGCCCTGCAGGAGACTGTCTTCGTCGCCGGTACCGTCGCCCATACCCGCGCCGGCGGTGGGCCCGTCCGGACTCGTCGCTGGCGGTGTGGTGAACGGCTCGGTTCCGGGTCGCGTGCCCATGGGGAGTTCGTCGGGTGAGTTGGCCGCGGGCACCTCGGGCGCCACGTAGTCCTTTTCCGATGCAGGTTCTTTCGCCGCCAGCACCGGCAGCGCGACCTCGTTCGACGGACGGGTCTTCTTCGCGGGCGGCGCAGGAGGCGCACTGCGGACGTGTGCGGAGGCCCTTTCGGGTGTCGGCGCTGGGCTGCTGCTCGGGGGCAGCTGGGAAGCCGGCGCCAGTTCGACGTGCTCTTCGGGGACGGGTGTTTCCGGTTCAGGGGCGGGCGGCGGGGTTGCCAGCTCCACTTCGATGCGCAGCGGAGGCTTGAACGAAGGGCTGCGGAAATGCGGCAGAAAAAACACGGCGAGCGCGTGCAGTGCGATCGAGATTGCGAACGCCGTCAGAATGAGCCTTGGCGGCGCGCCCATTCTTTCCGCGCTCATCGCTCGGTCACGGGCGTTGCGGGTTCGTTTCCGGAAGCATCACGAACGCGAACCTGCTGACGCCGGCATTCTGAATCTGCGCCATCACCTTCGCGACAACACCATAAGGCACCTTCTCGTCGGCGAGAATCTCGACGCTGACCTCACCCTGCGAGCGCAGTCTGCGCAGCGTGTCCGCGATCTCGGGCGGTTCGATCGTCGCCTCGTCGAGATAGACGACGCCCGCTGCCGTGACGCTGATGCGCACGTTGTTGAGATTGCTCGATGCGGCACTCGCGTTCGCTTGCGGGAGCTTCACGGACACCGCGTTCACGAGCAGGGGCGCGGTGACGATGAACACGGTGAGCAGCACCAGCATCACGTCCACCAGGGGTGTCACGTTGATGTCGGCCATCATGC
>JAEUMX010000091.1 GCA_016791285.1 Burkholderiales bacterium | reverse complement strand
CGCCCGATCAGAACGAGAGCGAACTCCAGCGCACCCTCTGCCGGGATGCACCGAATCCCGAATGCTGGCGGTTCGATCACGTATGGGTTGGGCACCTGACTGAACTTCTGCAGCGCATGGGTTCCCGGCGCCGGAGTCTCGAAGATCGCCGGGTAGGGACAGGTGCGTAGCAACGGGCAGCCGTCGCAGGTCTTCGCGCCCGTCATGCAGACGGTGTTCCGCAGCGCTGCGCCGAACTGTCCCCGCAGCAAGGAGCCCGCGTACTCAGGAAGGACCAGGTCGGCGTCCATGCGAAAGCGGAACCGGTAGCGCGCGACGGGCAGCACAAGGCCGCCGCGCAGCGAGTGATCGGCAACGGGTAAAGCGGTGGATTCGGCGTGACCCATGTCAGTGTCCTTTCAGCATGCCCTGAATCGCCCCGCGTCCCCACTGGCGAGCAACCGCTAAACGCGCCACATGGCCAGTTCCAGGAGCCTCGACGCGGCTACTGGTCGCGCGGGGCCCGAAGAAGCCCATCGCCGTCCATTACCGCAGAACTCTTAGCGCTGCGCGCTTTCGAACATGGTCTACACTCCACCGAATTGGTCATCTAGTGAGGTAAGAGTGATGCAACCGGTCAATGTGCATGAAGTGAAAGCGCGGCTTTCGGAGTTCCTCGATGCGGTCGAAGCGGGCGAAACCGTCGTGATCGCGCGGCGCAACAAACCGATTGCCAAGTTGGTACCTATCTCGCCCGAGGAGGCGGAACCGAAGAAGCGGCCGATCGGGCTGGCCAAAGGCATGGGGCATGTCGGTCCGGAGTTCTTCGCGCCGCTCGACAATGAGTTGCTCGACTTGTTCGATGGCACGATGATGCCGCCGAGTGACCCGCTCAATCCCCACTTCGATCCAAACTGGACGCCGGACAGGGACAACACAAAATGAGCCTGTTGCTGGACACCTGTACCTTCTTGTGGCTCATCTGGGACGAAGCGCCGCTCGGGCCGGCAATGCGGGAGATTCTCAGCGACGCGCGCCACGCGGCGTATCTGAGCGCGGTATCGGTGTGGGAAGCGACGAGCAAGCACCGTCTCGGCAGGCTGCACCTGAATACCAGCGAGCCAGCGTGGCAGCACTTCACGCGCCAGCGCGAACTGCACGGCGTGCAGCCTCTGGCCGTCACCGAAACCGATTCGCGCCACATCGCCAACCTGCCCGACATCCACCGCGACCCCTTCGACCGGCTGCTCATCTGTCAGGCGATCGAGCACGGCTTGACACTGGTCACGCCCGACCCGGCGATCCGGCGTTACCCGATCAAGACCTTGTGGGTTTGAATTCACGGATCATCTTGCGGAGGGCATCAGAATATCCACTGGATCGAAGATCAAACAGGTCATTTCGCGCCTCCCGCGCGGAGTCTCCGTCGCATGCGTTCGAGGGCTTCTGCCAGAGGAGACAGGTCGCCCTCGACCACCAGCCAGGCAGTCTCCAAATCGATTCCTCCCAAATAGCCGTGCACCAGGATGTTCCGCATACCGGCCATCTTGCGCCAGGGGATCTTGGGCTCGGTCGCCCGGAGGCCATCGCTCAAGCGCTGACTAGATTCGGCCAGCGTCTGGAGATTTCGGATCACCGCATCCTGCACGAGGCGCGAGGAGAAGAAAGTTGCCCGCTCACCGCCCACGTATTCGCGGATACGGGCAATGCAGTCCAGCATGTGTTCGACCAATACGCGGTCGGATTCAGCGACAGGCTTCATAACGGCTGGGCCTCCTTGAGCACGCACTCTCGGATGGCCGGATGAAGGGAATGCTCGGATACCACTTCGACACGGCGGCCTAGCAGCTCCTGGGCGTCCATGAGCAATCCGCCCAGATCCAGGAGGCTGGTGCCCGGCAGGGGGCGAACGAGCAAGTCCACATCGCTGTCCTCGTTGGCGTCTCCCCGTGCCATGGAGCCGAATACGCGCACGTCCGTCACGCCATGCTTTGCGGCGATGGAAAGGAGTTCCTGGCGATGGGCTTCGATCAGGGCATGCACGTCAGTTTCCTCGGTCAAGGGCGACCCGCCACTCTTGGGCGAGGAATCGCGCGAGTGCAAAGGTTCAACGGGTTCCTCAATACCCCGCGCCCCAACCGAAAGGCGAGGGCGGCCGCAAGGTTGGTCACTCTATCTATTCGTGCTCATGACGCGGCTTGGATCGCGGCCAGTGCGGCACCGCGAACTGTCGCCGATACTCGGACGAACTGGCCCTGCTTTACCTTTCGCTGCAGTTCAGTCGGCAAACCGGCGAGCAACTGCAGCCCCTTCGGGTTCAGCGCGTGCGCTTCGGCGCCGCCGGGTCCGATCGCAGTCAATGCACCGTTGCGGGCATTGAACCTGAGCTGCGCTTTGGGCCACGCCACATCCGGCACGACGGGTCCTTCAGGTCGGCCAGTGGCGGAAACTGTGCCGGTGGTGCCTTTCGACGGTTCAGTTGCGAGAGCGTTGGCATCCTGCATCGCCCCATAGCCGACCGCCGTCTTGGCACCGAAGCCGAGCCAGCGGAAGGCGTGGTCGAACGCTGCCGCGAGAAGCTGCTTCCACAGACCGTCCTTCGCCAGCTCGGGCGCGTGCTGGGTCAGCAAGGCGAGGTCGCACTGCACGTGAAAGACGAAGTGCGAACCGGGCGGCACTGTGAGGAAGTTGATGGGGTTGGGCGAGCCGGATTCGTGGGGCGAGGCGCCGTTCTGGTAGTAATGGCTTTGATGCGGCGTCATGATCTCCACCATCAGGCTGTCGCCCTCGATCTGGGGAATCACGTCCCAGAAACAGAGCGCGCCGCGCAGGTGGTCGGATTCGCCCGCGGGCGTCTCGCGGCCGAAGAGCAGGTCGAGCATGCTCAGCATCACCGGCTGCTCGTTCGAGTCGAGGACCGGCTTGCCGTCGACGCGCAGCGGATGGCGGCGATCGTCGCTCCAGCGTCGCGGATCGCCCCATTCGCCGCTCGCCAGCTCCCGCGCCGCCTGGCGCAGCACGCCCTTGACGCCGCTTCCGGGTAGGTAAGGTAGACCGTAAGGGTTCAGGAAAG
>JAEUMX010000089.1 GCA_016791285.1 Burkholderiales bacterium | reverse complement strand
CAGGTTCGAGACGGTGCCTTCACCCGCGCGCAAGGCGGTTCGCAGCGGCACGCGGCTCGCGACCAGGATCGCGAGCGTGCTCGCGAGTCGTGCCGTGTTCAGGCTCCTGTGCAGCGTGCCCACCAGCGGCACACGCAGCAGAAAACGGTGCCAGCGGGTTCTCGTGGCCGGTGCGCGCAGCGCGGCGCGGACGAGGAGCGCCGCGCCCACCAGCGCCGCCAGCGCGTAAGCACCCCAGCCGCGCACGAACGTCGAAACCGCGATCAGCCCACGGGTGAGGAACGGCAGCGTCTGATGGCTGTTCTCGAAGACGCGCACCACCTGCGGCACGACGAACACGAGCAGGCCGCTCACCACCGCGACCGCGACCAGCGTCACGAGCGCCGGGTAGACGAACGCGAGCAGCACCTTGCCGCGCAGCGCGGCGCTATCCTCGGTGTAGTCCGCGAGCCGCAACAGGACGTCTGGCAGCCGCCCGGCGCGCTCACCCGCGTCGACCAGCGTGCGATAGAGCTCCGGAAAGGTGGACGGATGGCGTGCCAGCGATCGAGCGAGCGATTGCCCGGCCAGCACGTCCCCTCGCACGGCAGCCAGAAGCTGGCGCTCGCGCTGGGTCTCGGCCTGCTCGATCAGCGCATTGAGGGTCTGCTCGATGGTGAGCCCGGCGCCGAGCAAGGTTGCAAGCTGACGGGTGACGAGCGCGAGCGCGGCCGTGCTTAAGCCGCGGCGTCCCAAAGTGCCGGTGATCCTGTGCGTCCCCTGCTCTGCGATCGCCTCGACCGCGAGCGGGGTGAGTCCTTTCTCGCGCAACTGCGCGCGCGCCTGCCGCGCGCTGTCGGACTCCAGCACGCCGCGCCTGACCCGCCCGTCCGCTGCCAGCGCCTCGTAGTTGAACGCCGACATGGCCGTTACGACTGCGCGTCGACGCTGGCGCGGGTCACCCGCAGCACTTCGTCGAGCGTGGTCTCGCCGGCGGCGATCCAGCGCATGCCGTCCGCACGCAGACTCACCACGCCGTGCCGCGCGTTGTGGTCGCGCAGCATTTGCTCCGACGCACCGCTGCGGATCAGCTCGGCGCACTCGCGATCGACGATGAGCATCTCGTAGATCCCGGTGCGGCCGCGATATCCCGTCTCTTTGCACGCCGCGCACCCGACGGCTTCATGCAGCAGCCGCTCGCGCAGTTCGGGGGGAAGCTCCATTCGCTGCGCAGCGTTCGCGGGCGCGAGCCGCCGACAATCCGCGCACAGTCGGCGCACCAGTCGCTGCGCCATCACGCCCAGCAGCGAGGAAGAGAGCAGGAACGGTTCGATTCCCATGTCGATCAGCCGCGTGACCGCGCCCACCGCATCGTTGGTGTGCAGCGTCGCGAGCACGAGGTGGCCGGTCAAGCTCGCCTGGACGGCGATCCGTGCGGTCTCGAGATCGCGGATCTCGCCGATCATGACGACGTCCGGATCCTGGCGCAGGATCGCGCGGAGCGCCCGCGCGAAGCTCATGTCGATGCCGGCGTTGACCTGCGTCTGGCCGATGCCGTCGAGGTCGTACTCGATCGGATCCTCGACCGTCATGATGTTGAGACGATCGGCGTCGAGTCGCGAGAGCGCGGCGTAGAGCGTGGTCGATTTGCCCGAGCCGGTCGGGCCAGTCACCAGCACGATGCCGTGCGCCTGGCGCACCAGCCCGTCCATGCGGTCACGCGTGTCGTCGCTCATGCCGAGCGACGTGAAATCGAGCACGCCCGCCTGCTTGTCGAGGAGCCGCAGCACCACGCGCTCGCCGTGCCCGGTCGGCAGGGTCGAGACCCGCACGTCGACCGGGCGCCCGGCGATGCGTAGCGTGATGCGGCCGTCCTGCGGCAGGCGCTTCTCGGCGATGTCGAGCTCCGCCATCACCTTCACGCGCGAGACGAGGGCGGCGTGCAGCGCGCGCGGCGGCTCCAGCACTTCGCGCAGCGTGCCGTCGATGCGGAAGCGGACGAGCGATCGTCCCTCGAAAGCTTCGATATGGATGTCGGAGGCGCGTTCCCGCAGCGCCTGCGTGAGCAGCGTGTTGAGAAACCGGATGATCGGCGCGTCGTCCTCCGTCTCCAGGAGGTCGGTCACCACCGGCAGGCCGTCGGCGAGACTCTTGAGGTCGGCCGCCTCTTCGATGTCGCCGATCAGGCTGGCAGCACCCGACTCTTCCCGCGTGTAGGCCTGGGCGAGTCGCAGGTTGAACACCTCGGCGGGCAGGACGACGGGTCTGAGAGGCACGCCCAGCGCGCGCCGCACCTCGCCGAGCGTCGCCGTCGTGATCTCGGGGCGGACCCAGATCTCGGCGCCTTCGGGCAGACGCCGCGCGGCGATGACGCCGTTCGCACGTGCGAAGTGATACGGCAGTCGACGCACGAAGTCCGGGTCCGCCTGGGACGGCTCGACGGCGTCGACCTGCGAACGGGATGCCTCTGGCAACATCGCTGGTCAGTTGCTCGCGGGGTCCTGTACAGGGCGCTGGCGCAGATCGAGAAGCGGCGCCGCGGCCTGACCTTGCGTTCCCGCGTCGCCGCTGAAGGGCGGCAACTGCGGCGTCGGCATGTCGGGCAGCAGGGGGCTGGGCGGCAGCCTTTGGCCGATCTGAACGTCGCGGATGTAGTCGTAGCGCTCTCCCGTGACGCGCGCCGCCGCGGCGGAATCGCGAATCACGACCGGGCGCAGGAACACCATGAGATTGGTCTTGTCCCGCTGCCGTGTGGTATAGCGGAACAGCCACCCGAGCACCGGGATGCTGCCCAGCACGGGCACCGACTGCACGGTCGAGTTCACGTCGTCGGAGATGAGACCGCCGAGCACGATGATCTGGCCGTCGTCGACCACCACCTGCGACTCGAGCGCGCGCTTGTTGAGGATGATGCCGTTCGGGTTGTTCTCGTCGCGGATGCTCGATACCTCCTGGTAGATGCCGAGCTTGACCGCACCGGCTTCCGCCACCTGCGGCTTTACCCGCAGCGCGACGCCGATGTCCTGGCGCGTAAAGGTCTGGAATGGATTCGTCACGCCGGAGCCGGCCCCGGTCAGCGTGAAGCTGCCGGTGGTGATCGGGATGTTCTGGCCGACGATGATGCGCGCCTCCTCGTTGTCCAGCGTCACGAGGTTGGGCGTCGAGAGGATATTGGCCTGCGAGTCCGCTTCCAGCGCACGCGCCAGCAGCTGCAAGTCGAAGATCTGCCTTCCGGCGACGGTGATCGGGCCGCTCACGACGCCGAGGCTCAGACCCTGGGCGAGACCCGGCAGCGACTGGCTCGCGTCGTTGATGCCGCGGCTCAGGCCGTTGGTGAAGTTGGTGGCGCCGATGAAGCTCGTCCCGTTGCGCTGCAGCCCGTTCAGGTCCTGCCACTGGACGCCGAACTCCGCCGCCTGCGTCGATCCGACCTCGACGATCAGCGCTTCGACGTAGATCTGCGCGCGGCGCGCGTCGAGCTTGTCGATCACGGCGCGCAGGGCGTTGTAGACCGGGTCGGGCGCGACGATGACGAGCGAGTTCTGCTCCGGGTAGGCCTGGATCGTGACGCCGCCCGGCGTGCCGCCGCCCGTGATCGGCGGCAGCGTCGCGAGCTGTCCGGTGGTCACCGCGCTCATGGCGGCCTGTGCCTGCGGCTGCGTGCCCGGCTGGCCCGGCGCTGCGGCCTGCCCCCCCAGCGCCTGACCGAACTGCCCGGCTGTTTGCGGCTGCGTCGCCCCGGACTGGCTCGGCATGCCGGAGAGCAGCGCGCGCAGCGCGTCGGCGAGGCGGGTCGCGTCGGCGTTGCGCAGATAGACCACGTGGATGTTGCCGAGCTGGCTCGACGGTGAATCCAGCGTCGCCGCGAGCGAGCGGATGCGCGCGGCAAGCGTCGGATTGTCGGCCCGGACGAGGATCGAATTGGTACGCGGATCGACCGCCAGCGCCACCCGCGAAGCAGCCCCCTGGGCCGCTGCCGTGCTCGCCGCATCCGGTACCAGGCGCTGCACGATCTGCATGAAGTCGGCCGCGGCAGCGTGCTTCAGCTGAATCGCGACGATCTCGCCCGCCGCCGGGCGGTCGACCTCGGCGATCACACGGCGGATGCGTTCCAGGTTCTCGGCGTAGTCCGTGACGATCAACGCGTTCGCGGCGGGCGCTGCGTTGACCACATTGTTGGGCGACATGAGCGGGCGCAGCACCGGCACGAGCTGTTGTGCGCGCTCGTTCTCCAGCACGAACACCTCGGTGACGATCTGGTCGCCGGCGCCGCGCTGGCGCCCGACCGGACCGCCGAAGAACTTGGCGTCCGCTTCGGGCACGATGCGGGCGACGCCGGATTCGCTGCCCACCGCCGTAAAGCCCTGTGCGCGGATTGCCGACAGCATGATGTTCCACACCAGGCTGCGCGGCACCGCCTTCGGGGTGATGATCGTGACCGCGCCGGTGACGCGCGGATCGATCAGCACGTCGCGCCCGGTGATCTCCGCCGCGGCCTTGATCACGGCGGGAAGATCGGCGTTCACGAAGTTGAGCGTGACCGCCTGGTCGTCGCTTGCCGCCACCGGCCGCGCCGTCACGTCGGCGGCATATGGACCGCCGGCTGCACCGACCAACAGTGCGGTTGCTACCGCGAGGGCGATGAATCTGGAGCGTTGCGATGGACGCATGGGACGAGTCGTGGATTAGGCGGCGCGGATATCGGGGCCGGCATCGGACTGCGGCATGGGGGCTGCGAGCGGTGTCGAAGACTCCGGCTCGGTGGGCGCGATGGGCGCCGGCTCGGGTTCCGGCGCGGTGTCGGCTACCGGCGGGCGTCGCACCCGCACCGCCCGTTGCTCGGTCGCACGCATCGCATCCGGAGAGTGTGACGCTTCGCTCCTGACCGGATCCAACTCGACACGATGCGACCCACCGTCGCGAGCGACGACGATGTGGGTGGGGTGTACGCTCTGCAGCGTCACGCCGGGGCGGAGCTCGCGTCCCAGCAGCACGAACTCGTCCTCCTCGCCGCCGGTATTCACGATCGCCGCCGCCGGACCGCCGCCGCCGGCGAAGACGCCCTTCAGCCGGATATCGAGCGGGGCGGCGACCGGAGTCGGAACGGATTCGTTCCCGAACACCGGCGCGGCGGCGGCCGCGGCAATCGCCGCTTCGAGATCGACCGCGGGGCGCGGCTGGACCACGGCCGCAGCCGGATGCGTCGCGGCGGCGTCTCGCAACCAATGGAGCGCAACGGAGAGAGCGCAGCCGAGGACGAGCGTCCACGCCACGATCTTCGGGAGGAGTGGGCTCCAGAGACGGTCCGTGAGGGCGCGCCCAAAGGCCATCATGGCTCCACGCCTCGACCCTTCAACACGAGTGCATCCACCATGACGGTACCGGGTGTCGCGCCTGGGCGCAGTTGCACCGATTCGAGGGCGATACCGGCGCCCGCGGCGAGCGCGCCGACCCAGCGGATCAGGGCAGCGTAGGAGACCGGTTCCAATGCCACGTGAAAGCGCCCGCCCGCGACCTCGGTGACGGACTTGATGCGCGGGCGCATGCCGGCCGCCGCCGCGGCGGACTCGATGGCAACGCGAGGCGGCTCGTTCACCGCCGCGGACTGCCGCCCTGCGCGCAGGCGCCGTGCCTCCTGCGCGTCGGCCGCGAACTGCGCCGACTGGACGAGCAGCTGCGGCAGGGTCGCACGCAGCCGCGTGTGCTCGGCGCGCAGGGGTTCCCACACGAGGCCGTAGAGCACGAGGGAAGCGACGGTCACGGCGCCGCAGACGAGTGCGGTTCGCTCGCGCGAGGTACGGGTCTGCCAGGCGGCGCGCAGCGCGTCCATCGTCAGCCCTCAGCCGTAACGACCAGCATCGCCGCGTCACCGGAAGGCCCGGCCGAGGTCCGCTCCACCCGCACCCGGCAGCCAGGTACCGCGAGCCGCTTCGCGAGCGCGTCGTACTCTGCCCCCGCCGGCAGCGTGACCTCCAGCTCGAGGGTGCCGCGTTCGTAGCGCAAGCGCTCGGTGTGCAGCCCTTCCGCCGTCAGCACGGGTCCCAATGCCGCAAGCAGCGGCACGAAGTCCGATGCGTCCGGCTCGCCCGCCTCCCGCCGCAGCCGGCCGAGACCGCGCCGCATCTGCAGCGGTGCGTCGACGACCACCTTGGCATCGGGGAAAAGCTCCCGGAACTGCGTCTCCATCTGCGCTCTGAGCGCGCGCTGCGCGGCGGAGAGCCGCCACCAGTCGCCGACGGTGAGGAGCGTGTGCAGCGCGAGGACTGCTGCCGCGGCGATTGCCGCCAGCCTGACCGGGCGCGACATGCCGGTCGCATTCCCCGCGGGGGCGCCGGACAGAAGATCGGTCGACCGCGCAGTGCGGGCGTCGATCAGCTCCGGTCGCCATTCGCCCCCATTTCGTACCGGGATGTCGAGCGCACGGCGCCACGGCTCGAAGTCGGGCACCGGAGTGTCGGGTGCGCTAAGCGCGAGGATTTCGTCGGGAGCCTCGCCTTGGCGCCGGTGCGTGTTGCGTGCAAGCCGCAGGGCGAGCGGCAAGGCACCCGCGTCGTCGCCCAGGTCGAGCGCGATGATCTCGCCCGCCCCGAGGCACGCGAAGCCACCAGCGGGCGAGCGCACGACGAGCCAGACGTGGGCGGTCTCCTCCGCGGCGAGTCGCGCCGCGAGTTCGGTCTCCACGATGAAGCGCGCGGGGCACAAACCATGGGCCGCGAGTGCCTCGACCGCGGCGGCAAGCCAGGCCTTGTCGACCACCGCGACCAGACTCGCGCCACCGCGGACGTGCTCGACCAACGCGACGTGGACCTGCTCCGGGGTCGTCGCCAGCGCCTCCTCGACCGCGAGCGGGAGCAGCTTCGCCAGCCTACCCCCACGCACGTCTGGCAGGTCGACGCGCACCAGATGTACCGCGCTCGCCGGCGCCACGACGATCGACGTCTGCGCGGGCGGTATCTCCGACAGCCGCGCGACGCCGGTCTCCCGGCCGCTCCCCGTGTACCGGGCGTAGCGGAACGCGCGATCGTCGGCATCGGGCGCGGGCCAGCCTTCAGGGAGGTGCAGCTGCAGGACCGAACCGTCGCGGGGGCAGGACGACATCAACCGAACTCCTCGGTGATCGAGCGCACCGTGGGCCCTTCGCGCCCGACGAGCCCGCGGTAGCCGGCGCTGATCCGCCCGGCGCGAACGGTGCCGCGCACGGCGAAGTAATCACTCCGGACATCCAGCAGGTCGCTGGCCGCTTGCACGGCCGACACCGGCAACCGTCGTGTGAACTCCAGCTTCGAGCCGTACGGTTCCTTGTCGCGGGCCGCGACGATCGCTTGCGCCGTGCTGAGGGATATCCCCGGCAGGAGCGCCGCGAGCAGTTCCGCGCTCGCCGAATTCACGTTCACCCTGGTCGCGCCGGGCAGCGCGGTGAGGTATGGCTCGAGACGGCGCAGGCGATCCGCGGTGAAGCCCTTCACCAGCAGGAGTTCTCCGATCTCCCCGATTTCGCGGTTGGCGGCACGGTACGGCGGCTCGCGGCCGGCGTAGTACGCGTCCTCGGCGCCTTGGGGATCGGTGACCTCGCCGTCGGTGTCGATCCAGTCGAGGACGGCATCCGCAAGCGACTCGGGCAGCCCGACGCGCGCCAGCAGGCGCCGGAACGCCGCGAGATCGACCTCGCTCGTGCCGTGGCTGTCGGCCAGGTTGTTCACGTTGAACTTGGCTTGCTCGTCGGTGAGGAGAGCGCTGATGGTGGCGCCGTCGATTGCCATGGCAGGGAGGCTTCGTGCCCAGGCCTCGCCCCGGTGGTCCACCCGCGGGTCGTCCTGCGCGATCAGCACGGCGGCGGACATCGCGGCGGCATGCACGAGCTGACGGGCCTGGCGCGCAGCCGCGATGTTTTCGGCCTGGCGGGTGGCGAGCGTGCCCTGCCAGGCGAGGACGGTGCCGATGCTCGCGACCGTGCCGGCGATGAGGATGGCGGAGATCGCGGCGAAGCCCCCCGATCGCCGGTGCAGGCTCATGAGCGCGCTCCGGCGGGCAGCGGCACGAGCCGCTGGATCCGCCCGCCTGCCGCGAGCTGAATCGTGACGTCGATCCCGTTGGGCAAGGTCGCGTCGACCGAGCCGGTTCGGACGACGTGCGCCGCTTTGCCGTCCGGCCCGCTCTGCACGGAGACTGGCCACTGTGTCCGCCATGTTCCGGCCACATCGCGATAGCGCAGCGTCAACGTCGACACGCCACGCAGCACCACCGTGACGCTCGGGTGGGTCTGCCTGGCCTGATCGAGGTCCGGCCACGCGAGCCGCTCGAGCGCGCCGTCCCGGACCCGATAACCGATGCGGCGCGGCGGCGTCGCGAAACCCGAGGCGTCGATGCTGCCGCTGCGTGTGAAGGTGATCACCGGTTGTCCGGGCTGCGCCGTTTCGACGCCGAGCACCGGCGCCAGCACCTGGTCCGCGGGGCCGCGGACCGGGCGTGCGTGCGCCGCCGCGAGATCCCGCTCCATCCAGGCGACCGCGCGGGCGACGTCGCGCCACTGCCGGTAGTCCTGCGTCACCCGTTCGCGGGTCACGAGCACGGTATCGAGCACGCGGTAGCCGGCTGCCGCCAGGACGCCGAAGATGGCGATGGCGACGAGCATCTCGACGAGTGTGAAACCGGCTTCGCGGTCACGGCGTGCGGATCGCATAGCCCACCGCCTGCGCCAACGTGCGACCGGGAATGCCTGCCAGAAAGACCTGGACATCGATGCGACGATTCAGGGGCATCGGCGTCACCGAAACCCGCTCTCGCCACGTAAAGACAAGCCCTGCCTGCACGGCGGTGCCGGAACGCTCGCCCAACTCGGGCGCGCGGCCGAGGCGGTATTCCGCGAGCCGGTTCTCCGCCACCCAGCCAGCGAGCAAACGCTCACGAAAATCGAGCGCGGCGTCGGTCGCGATGGAGCAGGCGCGCAGCGCCGCGGTCAACGCGACCGCGAAGATGGCGAGCGCGACGAGTACTTCCACCAGCGTGAAGCCGCGCTCAGACGCCATTGCCCATGACCACCCGGGTCATCGCCCCGACCTCGACGGCTGCCCGCTCGCTCCCGGCCCCGAGGACGATGCGTACGGGAGCCGCGAGCGCGGAGGGAGACAGAACCACCAGGCCTCCCGCCGCGACCTTCGTGCCTCCGACCTCGACGTCGACCAGTCGCACCGGCTGGGCGAGGCGGCGCGCCGCGAAGCTGTCGCCGTCGAC